>QKCF01000242.1 GCA_003246935.1 Sunxiuqinia sp.
TGGCTGACATTCAGGTCAATAATGACAGAACCTTTTTTCATCTTGGCAACCATCTCTTTGGAAACCCGGAATGAAGGAGCGGAGTTCATTGACATAGCACCAAGTACCACATCGGCCGATTTTAGTGCTTTTTTCAGCACATTAGGGTATAAAACGGAAGTGAATATTTGGTGTCCCAGTCGCTCTTCAAGGTTTCGAAGTTTCGAAATGTTGTTGTCGAATATTTTGACATGGGCTCCAAGTCCGATAGCTGCTCTTGCTGCAAATTCTCCCGCTGTTGTTGCTCCCAGAATCACAAGTTCGGTCGGCGAAATGCCGGTGACGCCGCCGAGAAGAACACCTTTACCATTGCGCGAATTACTGAGATATTCACTGGCAATCATGATGGAAGTAGAACCGGACAATTGGCTCATTAATTGAACTACTGGAAGGCAGTTGTCTTCATTTTGAAGGTATTCGTAGGCAATAGCTGTGACTTTCTTGCGCATCAGTTTTTGAATAGACTCTGCACAATGTGTGTTTAACTGCATATTCGAAATCAGGGTCTGATTTCCTTTTAACAGATCGATGTCTCCGTCATCAAATGGTGAGACCCGTAATACGACATCGCATTGAAAGACATCTTCCCGTTTCTCAAGAACAAGTGCGCCTGCATTGCGGTATTCATCGTCGGAATAACTCGAGGCTTTTCCGGCATTGGTTTCCATGTAAATTTCATGGCCATAGGAAACCAACAATTCCACTGCTTCGGGAGTTAAGGGAACACGGGATTCAACTTTACCAAAATCGGAAGGAATACCGATGGTGATTTTCTTTCCCTTGCGCCGGATTTCCAGCATTTCTTCCTGCGGCATGTACCAACTTGCAAGCCCGCTCTTGTGCTCTTGATCTGTCATTCTTATAAGCTTATTTTACCAAGTTAGCTGTTCTGGTTAAAAACGCCAAATACTTATAGCATATTGGCTGTTAGTCTTCGTGTTGTTGGGCTGGTTTCCTCAATATGAACTTCAACCAAATGATCCGGTAGAAGGCTTTCAATACGCTCGGGCCATTCCATAAAACAATAATTACCGCTCTCAACATAGTCGTCGAAACCAAGATCCATGGCTTCGGAAATATCTTTTACGCGATAAAAGTCGAAATGATAAATCTTCTCCGGAAGTTTTGTATCGTATTCATTTACAAGTGCAAATGTAGGGCTGGTGATGTTGTCGGTTGAGCCCATCGCCCGGCATAGTGCTTTGATGAATGTTGTTTTGCCTGCTCCCATTTTACCGTAAAAGGCAAAAAGCCGTTCTTCCTTGAAGGTTTCAATGAAAGTTTGGGCAACTTTCGGTAGTTCTTCCAGCGAGTTTATTTCGATTGAAAACATAGTTTAAAAATTAAACGTTGCAAAATAATAAAGTTCTGTCTAATAATCTTCGTTCTGCGTTCCGGATTTCTGAGCATCAACAGATAAATCACCGGTCAGTTTACCATCAACAGAAATTTTTATCTTATTTATTCGGATTTTTGTTCAGCTGATTTTGCAACAGGTTTTTTTCAGAAAAATGTGTTACTTTTGAATCAAACAAGAAATTTGTACATTATGAATCTTCCTGAAAATTTGAAGTATACAAAAGAACACGAATGGGTTCGCGTAGAAGGTGATACGGCTGTTGTTGGTATTACCGATTTTGCCCAAGGTGAGTTGGGTGATATTGTTTTTGTTGAAATTGAAACAGTAGGAGAGACTTTAGCTGTTGGCGAAACATTCGGAACAGTTGAGGCTGTAAAAACAGTTTCAGACCTGTTTATGCCAGTAGGCGGAGAGGTTCTTGAGTTTAACGATGCGTTGGAAGATAGCCCTGAGTTAATCAATAAAGATGCTTACGGCGATGGATGGATGATTAAAGTGAAAATCGAAGATGCATCACAGTTGGATGATTTGATGGATGCAGCTGCTTATCAGGCGATGTTGGAAGCGTAATCGATTTATTGAAGATATATAGGGTCCCCGGTGAGTTTCTCTTCGGGGATTTTTTTGTACTGCAGCCGGTTTTCGGCAAAAAAAATCCGATTCTCGAAAGAACCGGATTTGTATGATGATTGAAGATTTTCTTACAATTTCTTGGCAACTTCAACCTCCTGGAAGGTTTCAATCATATCGCCAATTTTGATGTCGTTGTAACCGTCAACGTTCAAACCACATTCGTAACCCTTAGCTACTTCCTTCACGTCGTCTTTGAAACGTTTCAAAGATCCTAATGTTCCGGTGTAGATTACGATGCCATCGCGGATAACACGAATCTTATGGGCTGCTGTACGAACGATTTTTCCGTCGCGGACAATACATCCGGCAACTGTACCAACCTTCGTAATTTTGAAGGTTTCCTGTACTTCTGCTGTACCCACAATCTCTTCTTTGATTTCCGGAGAAAGCATACCTTCCATTGCTGACTTGATCTCATCGATTGCGTCGTAGATGATCGAGTACAGGCGGATATCAACTTCTTCTTTCTCAGCTACGCGGCGAGCCTGAACAGATGGACGTACCTGGAAGCCGACGATAATCGCATCAGAAGCGGTTGCAAGCATCACGTCAGATTCGGAAATCGCACCTACCGCTTTGTGGATCACATTCACCTGAATTTCTTCCGTTGAAAGCTTGATTAATGAGTCAGAAAGTGCCTCGATAGAACCGTCCACATCACCTTTAACGATCAGGTTCAATTCCTGGAAGTTACCGATAGCGATACGACGACCAATTTCATCAAGTGTAATATGTTTTTGTGTACGTAAGCCTTGCTCGCGTGCCAGCTGTTCGCGTTTGTTTGCAATTTGGCGGGCTTCACGTTCATTTACCATCACGTTGAACTTGTCACCTGCTTGCGGTGCGCCGTTCAAACCGAGGATAATGACCGGTTCTGAAGGTCCAGCCTCTTGGATACGTTGGTTACGCTCGTTGAACATTGCTTTGATGTGACCGTGATATTGTCCGGCCAATACAATGTCGCCTTGGTGTAAGGTACCATTCTGAACCAATAGGGTTGCAACGTAACCACGTCCTTTGTCCAATGAGGATTCGATAATTGCACCGGTAGCACGTTTATCTTTGTTGGCTTTCAATTCCAGCATCTCGGCTTCGAGCAATACTTTCTCCAACAATTCGGCAACATTGGTACCTTTTTTGGCTGAAATATCTTGCGATTGGTATTTACCACCCCATTCTTCAACCAGGAAGTTTAATTGGGCCAACCCTTCTTTAATTTTCTCCGGATTTGCTCCCGGTTTATCAATTTTGTTGATTGCAAAAACGATTGGTACACCTGCTGCCTGAGCGTGGTTGATCGCTTCTTTTGTTTGAGGCATGATGTCGTCGTCGGCAGCAACAATGATAATCGCGATATCGGTAACCTGAGCACCACGTGCACGCATCGCAGTAAAGGCCTCGTGACCCGGAGTATCCAGGAAAGTGATTCGGCGACCGCTTTCAAGTGTTACATTATAGGCACCAATGTGCTGGGTGATACCCCCGGCCTCACCGGCAATAACGTTGGCACTACGAATGTAGTCAAGCAACGATGTTTTACCGTGGTCAACGTGCCCCATTACAGTAACAATCGGAGCCCTTGGGTGTACTTCATCCGGTTCTGTATCTTCTTCTTCTTCGATCGCTTCGATGATATCGGCACTAACAAATTCAACTTTATAGCCAAACTCATCAGCAACAACCGACATGGTTTCAGCGTCCAAACGTTGGTTGATCGACACGAATAAACCAAGGCTCATACAAGTTGAGATAACCTCAGTAACGCCAACTTCCATCATGGTTGCCAACTCGGCAACTGACACGAATTCGGTTACTTTCAGGATATTCTTTTCCGCCGATTGTTTTTCGAATTCAGCTGCAGCTTTTTCACTGGCTGCATGTCGCTTGTCGCGACGATATTTTGAACCTTTCGATTTTCCTTTTCCTGAAGTCAGGCGGGCCAATGTATCTTTAATTTGCTTTTGTACATCTTCCTCGCTTACCTCTGTTTTAATAGGTCTTTTCTTAAGCCTGTTTCCTTGGCTGGCTCCTTGTCTTGGTTGACCACCTTGTGGTTGAGGTTTGTTACCTACTGCAATTTTACCCGGGCCATCTTTCTGAATGCGGCGACGCTTTTTCTTTGCATCAGCATTCTGACTTTGACCTTGGCCTTGAGGGCCTTTATTTTGTCGGTCAGGCAAATCAATTTTTCCAACTACTGTTGGACCTGCAAGACGGTTAACATTAGAGTGGTGTTGCGGAGCATTGGATTCGGCACCTTGGTTGCTTTGGGGGCCTCCTCCTTGCGCTTGGCGTTTTTGTTTTTCGCGTTCGCGGCGCTCTTCTTCTTTTTGTTTCTTCGACTTTTTAGTCGGTCGTGTTTTTTGGTTGATACTGGAAAGGTCAATCTTTCCAACAACTTTTACTTCTTCTACTTTTGGAATATTCGTTGGCATTTGTTCCGATTCTGCCGGTTTTGTTTCAGCTTCTTTCGCTTCAACCTTTTCCGGACTTACTTCCGGGGCTTTAGCGACTGGTTGTTCCGGTTGCTTCGGAACGGTTGGTTCTTTTATTTCCTTAATCTCTTTAACTTCCTTAACCTCTTCTTTCGGAGCTTCTACAACTGGTTTGGGCTCTTCTTTCGGTTTTACAGGTTCCTGTTCTTTCGCCTTTTTGTGAGCATCCAAATCAATCTTTCCTAAAACCTTTGGTTGTTCCAAAGGAGTTGTGTAGGTTTTGGGCTTCTCTGGTTGCGGTTCAGGTTTTTTGGGTTTGTTGATTGGCAAATCTTGTTTTGAACTGCTATGATCGGTAATGCGGATTTCATCTTGTTGAAAATCTTCCTCTTCAGGAGCTTCAACTTCGTCTTCCTGCATATCGTCCAGAGTAATGGTTTCTTTTTTGTTTCGCTGACTTCTTAGGTTAATATTCTCAGCTTCTTTCTTCAAAGAGATATCATTTTTGTATTCCTTCTCCAGGAGATGATAGGCCTCGTCAGGAATTTTTGTATTGGGGTTATTGTCCACATCAAATCCCTTCTTATGAAGAAATTCAACGATAGTGTGAATACCCACGTTAAACTCTCTAGCTACCTTATTAAGTCGCGTATTTTTCTTGCCAAATGTCATAAACCCTATCTCTTATTTTTAAAAGCGGTTTCAAGTAATTAACTCAAAAACACTGCAATTTTACTCAATTTATTTAAAACCTGACAGGCAGAAGATGAAATTTACATCAACTCTTATTCGAACTCAGAGCGCAGAATTCGAAGCACTTCGTCAATTGTTTCTTCTTCCAGATCCGTACGTTTGATCAGGTCGTTACGACTAATGCTCAAAACGTTTTTCGCTGTGTCGCATCCAATCGATTTCAATTCATCGAGGATCCAAGCTTCAATTTCGTCAGCGAATTCATCCAGGTTAACATCTTCTTCGTCGGCAGCCATTTCGCGGTATACATCAATTTCGTAACCCGTAAGCTGGCTGGCCAGGCGAATATTTAAACCACCTTTACCAATGGCTAATGATACTTCATCCGGTTT
>QKCF01000207.1 GCA_003246935.1 Sunxiuqinia sp.
TGTACCGCCTATATCGACGCCTACTGTTGCTTTTCTGTTCATATTTAAAAGATTTAGTGGTTTGTTTTAAAATTCATGATTTTTCAATCAGCTTGTAAAGATAACAATTTGTTAAAAGCTGAAAAGCAACAGACAAATCAACTTGACAGCCAAATCTGAAATTTCTGAATTTTTAACGTTCACTAATCGCACTTAAAAACGATTAATCTCCACTCTCACTGTCTGTGTCGGATTCGTGAAACGGCGAGTGTACTTTACGACCTCCGAAATCGTACCGCGAGCTCATGTAGCCGATAATTTCGTTTGCCGAAGACTCAACCGGCTTGTTAGTCACAGGAATAACGGTAAAACGCCCTTTCAGAAAAATGAGATTCGCAAACCGGATTTCCTCGTTTATACCTTGTTCATCAATGTAACTTGTATTGTCGGTATTCTTAAAGTTGCGCAGTCGTTTGACACGGTGAGAAAGCAACTGACTCCTGCCGATCTGAAGACCAAAAACCCGCCCCGGATCGATTTTAAAAAGCTCTTCCGGAGGATCGATTCCCGGGACTAACGGCACATTGGCTACCTTCCACCCATATAAAGCCAAATAAACGCTCAACGGCGTTTTTCCCGAACGGGACAAGCCACACAATACGATTTCTGCCTCACTCAGTCGTTGCGGGCTAACACCATCGTCATGATCCAAAGTAAATTCGATCGCATCAATCCGGTCGAAATATTGCTGTTTTAACTCGCGAAATAAACCCGGAGATTGCAGCGAAGGGATTTCAAGCTTTTCATCCAGATATTCCGCCAAAGGTCCCATAAAGTCGATTTGAGGAACACCATGCTCGGCACACATTTCAATGAGTTTTCTGCGAAGCGAATGCTGAACCATGGTGTGCGTTATCAAACCGCCGTCATTTTTGGCTTTCAACACTGCATCCAGCACCTGACTTTCGTCGATAATATGGGTTAGTAAAATAACCGGAACATTATTATTGGGATATTGTATCAGCATCGACTGAACCATGTTGTTCCCAGCGAGTCCTTTTCCTCCAGAAACGACATAAATGGGGGCAGGTCGATCGGTTTTATCATTCATATTGATTGCTTTTAGGTTCCTACTAAGTTAATCACTTCTCTTAACATTTGCATTTGTTATTGAACAGCTTCAATTATCTTTGGTGAACTACAATAAAACTTTAACATGCCTTATACTGCTAAAAATTCGCGCTACGAAACAATGCCCTACAAGCGCTGCGGGCGATCAGGAATCAAACTATCTGCTTTTTCGCTGGGACTATGGCATAACTTCGGGGGAGTTGACGTCTTTGAGAACGGGCGGGCAATGATACACCGTGCTTTCGATCTGGGAATTACCCACTTCGACCTCGCCAACAACTATGGTCCACCACCGGGATCGGCTGAAGAAAACTTTGGAAAGATTCTGAAAATGGATCTGACATCTTATCGCGACGAGCTGATTATCTCTACGAAAGCCGGCTACACCATGTGGGATGGTCCGTACGGCGACTGGGGAAGTCGCAAATATATGCTGGCCAGCCTCGATCAAAGCTTGAAGCGTATGGGCCTTGAGTATGTCGACATTTTCTACCATCACCGTCCGGATCCTGAAACACCGCTTGAAGAAAGCATGATGGCTTTGGATCACGCTGTACGACAAGGGAAAGCACTGTATGCCGGAATCTCAAACTATCCGGCCGATAAAGCGCGGGAAGCAGCTAAAATTCTTCGCGAGCTGGGCACACCTTGTCTTATTCATCAACCCAAATACAGTATGTTCGTGCGCTGGGTTGAAGAAGACTTGCTGAATGTATTGGAACAAGAAGGGATCGGCTGTATCGCATTTTCTCCCCTCGCACAGGGATTGCTTACCGACAAGTACCTACACGGGATACCGGAAGGATCAAGAGCCTCCAAATCGTGGGGATTTTTAAAGCCGCACATGGTTGAACCGGCCCTGGCAAAAGTGAAGAAACTGAATGAACTGGCACAACAACGTGGTCAAAGTCTTGCGCAGATGTCGCTGGCCTGGCTGTTAAAAGATACACGCGTAACCTCGGTGTTAATCGGTGCAAGTTCCGTAAAACAACTCGAGGATAACGTTGCAACAATCAACACACTTGATTTTACTGCAGAAGAATTAAACTTGATTGAAGATGTTTTGAAAGACTAAATCCCGGAAAAGGGATATAAAAAAATCCGGCCCATGAGCCGGATTTTTCATTTTGATATGGTTATTCTCAAATTAAATCTCTGTTTTGATACCATCTACGATTCCGTATTCCAGCGATTCTTCTGCTGACATCCAGTAATCGCGGTTAAGATCCTTCATCACACGGTCGAACGGCTGACCACAGTTATCTGCCAAAATCTGCGCACCCAAATGCTTCGTTTTGATGATTTCGTTCATCTGAATCTCAATGTCTGATGCAGGACCGCCGGCACCACCGCTAGGCTGGTGAATCATTACGCGGGCATGTGGCATCACAAAGCGGCGGCCTTTCTCCCCTACCGACAAAAGGATTGATCCCATTGATGCTGCCAAGCCCGTACAAACTGTTGAAACAGGACTGCTAATGCTTTTAATCGTATCGTAAATCGCAAATCCGGCTGTTACATATCCACCTGGGCTGTTGATGATCAGCTGAATTTCTTTTCCTGGCTCCAGCATTTCAAGGTACAACAGACGTTCAACAACATGCTTTGCCGAATGATCGTCAACTTGTCCCCATAAAAACACCTTCCGTTCACCAAGTAATTTGGCATCTATTTCGTTTTGTAATCTTGATTTTGCGTTCATGTATCTTTGGTTTTAATCTATTCTTACAACAATATTACATTATTTTCTTTCAAAACTGAAAATCAGGAACTGCTTCAGTCTGTAAAATTAACAATGCAAGTAAGAAAAAGCTCAATTAAATATTCTGGATCTGGCAGAATCTACTCCGGAATTAAAATTTTGTAGAGATAATAATCTGTGTCGTACTCATATTCTGCATCTTTGATCTCAGTTTCGTTAAACACTGTGTGCGAACAACAATTTCCGGTAGCCCGCTCAGCATCAACATAGAAAGTAAACAGCAGATCACCTCCTGACCGAATCTCCAAATTTACCTTTTCGGTTTGCCAGCCCACAGAATAAATCGTTAAATAAGACTCACTATTTACCGTCTCAAAATTAAACTCGCGATTAGTATTATCGTAGGTATTAACAACTGTGATTGCTGTGGAATCAAACGTCCCGTTTACAAATAAGTCTTCACCAGAGCTTAATCCCAAAACCCGAAATGTGAACGAATCAGGAGGCGTAAAACAGTCGATATCTCCACAGTCCTCATTTTTACAACCAAATGAGAAGAAGATGAGGAGAATGACAAAAAATTTGAAGTTGTTTTTCATGGAGATGCTTGATTTTTAGTTTTCACCGAGCAAGTTAACAAAGAAAAACATATTACAAGTACTTGTGCAATTGCAAATTAATTATACCTCTCCAAATCAACACAAAAAAGCCGGAGATAAATCCGGCTTCAACTATTTCACTTTTTGTTGTTTTACTTTTTAAACGAGAAGGTCGTTGTCCCAATATTATTACCATCGGCAAAAATATCGATGGTGTAATCACCTGTCATAAACGGATCGAAACCGGAATTATCCCAGTAAATGTTAACCGGTAGCTCATTCCCCTCATAAGTTACCTGGCGCATCGCCGAATAAGGAATTTTCAGGTCTTCGAACTTAAACAAATCGTTTTTCGATTGCACTAACAAAATCTGGTCAGGACGAAGAATCCGAACATACAAATCTTTTGCTCCACGTTTTGCCGTTACGTTCTTACTCAATGTAAAATTAATCAGCAACTGTTCAGCTTTTGAGCTGTTCGTTACTTCTTTCCCTTTTCGGTTTATACCAACAACATTCAGGCTCAAGGCTTCAAGCATCTCAGCACGCTGTATGCGTTGAGCCATTTCCTCCTTCTCCTGCACCAGCTCTTTATTCCGGCTTTCCGCGGCCATGTAATCTTGCTTTACCTGCTCGTTTTCTTCCATCAGCTGTTGGTTACGTCGATTCAGCGAGTCAACCTGAACAATATAATTACGCATAATCTTACGCAGCGAACCAACCTCCTCCTGATACTTCGCGATTTGATCATAGCTCGCTTTCTTGATCTGACCAACTTCCAGCAACAGGTCTTTCACTTTTGTTTGCGCTACAAAAAGAGCAGCGTTCAATGTGTCGTTATCGGTTTTCAGCGAATCGTAGTGAGTTACCATTTGGTTCAACTCATCCTGAATCTGGTTTTTCTCCAAATTCAAGGACTCCATGATCGCTTTATGCTCGCTCCGCTGCATAAAGAACAAAACTATTACTACAACCAGAATCACGCCTAGAAAAGCAACGATCAGGTTCTTTCGACGCTCAGAATCCGTGTTTCCCATTGAAAATTTATTTTTCTTTTCCAACTCAGCCATAAATCAAATTTTAGTTTCTCGGGTTCGTTTGAATAAGGTCATGAAATCCGGGATGCCAAAGCTTATCAAATTTCATTCCATTGTATCACACAATATTGCCGGCAAAATTAGTATTATTTTACGGGCAGTCAAATAAAACGCAGGATCACACGCTTCAGGTTTGCAAACATCAACGAGAAGATTTAGCCTTATCATTCAACGACAGGAGTGCCATTCGTCAAGAAGAGGATACGAATACTTTTTTATCTTTACCTCGTATCAAAAGAGGAGTCCGGTCATGAACCAGCTTCCGGTTTTAAACTAGTTAAAAGAATTGGTGAAACATAAATTTGACATCACGCTGTACACCTACGGCGAATATTCAACCTGGGATCGTGAAAGCAAAGCGCTACCTAAAATCTTAAATATTACTGACAGGATTGAGTCGGAAATCGGCACTGAATTCGGCTACGTTTTGCACATAAAAAAAGCCAAAGGATCAAAGATTACCTTTCGGATTATTCATCCTCCGTTTAAAGATGAAAACGGAGAACCAGCCGATGATTTCACTGGGGAAGTTTACGTCAACAGCAACGACTATGAATTTTTCCTGGGCGATTGCATCTGGGAGCCATTGGAAGATAAACTAGGCCCCTGGCGACTAATTACCGAGTTGGACGGAAAAGTAATTGCTGACAAAACCCTTCATCTTGTCAGCAAAAACTCCTGAATCAGGCATTGACTAACTTGCCCAGTTTCTCGTAACATTGATCACAACCGACAACCAGGTCCTTACTAATTTTTTGATAATATTCCTTGGTCAGCTTGTGATTATCCTTACCATCCGGATGATTTGTTCTGTTTCGAAGTTGATTGCGCATTACCAGCACTTCACCAATAACGGCGTAAGCTCCTTCGACATCAGCTTCATTTGCATTGTGAATGTACTCGAAACAATCCATAACTACCTGTCCTACCAGGAAGTCGATATCCTTCTTCAGGTCTCTTAAATTTGCCATAATTAGTGTATTTCAGAATTTAATGGGTAAGTTAATGATTTTGCATCTAAAAAGATG
>QKCF01000010.1 GCA_003246935.1 Sunxiuqinia sp.
GCCAACCGGCCACCGTAGGCACTGATTGCCTGGTAAGCATGGTCATCAGATATTATGAAAAGGATATTAGGCCGTTTTGACGGCTCCTCTGATTTATGTTCGCCTCCTTTACTTTGACAGGAAAACAGTAACAAGAAACTTGATAGTATAGGTATTAACGCTACCCTTGAGATTTTAAATTTCATTTTTTTCATTTTTAAAAGAATTTAGAATTATTGGTAATTAGACATAATACTTAATTGGGCATTCAGATATGATACTCAACATTTTATTGTCGATCTTTTTAACAAATTATATTTAACGGTGAATCTCTACTTCAGATTATCGATTGAAAACTTCCGAAATCAATCATGAGATTTAGAGAAACTCAGATTATTACAGTTAAAAATTGAATTTCAAACTCGCTTCAACTGTAAATGGTCGTATAAAACTACTAACGATATAGTTTCCAACATAGTAAGATTCATCGGTATCTAATTCAGATCCAGAAATTTCGTTTTTAACACCACGTTGGTTAAGAAGGTTAACAACCTTTACATCTAATGCCACATTCTTATTCATTCTGTAGTTTACTCCACCAAATGTTTCCCACCATCCTTTAAAGAACAGTGCGTTTGTAATGCTGGCATATTGTTTACTAAAATATCTGGCACTTGCCCAAACAGTCAACTTATTCTTCGCAAATGTATAACTAGGGTCAATTTCCATTAACACTTTTGATATTTGAGTTACATTATTCCCACTGTAGTCATAATCCTTATCAAATGCACTAAACTTAAAGTTATCGTAAACAGGATTTTGGATTGTCAAATTATAGTGCATATTGAAACCTTTAAATGGTTTAGCAATAATATCATTGATCCAAGCACTTGTTTTGATATCATAAAACACCTTTTGCGAGGTAGTTTGGTCCCGATCCAAAGGATTAGTCAGATTCAGATTCTTATTGAAGTTATTCTTAACGACATGAGTGTAAGCTGAAACCAAGCTGATTTTTGGATGGTTCACAAATACCCCTATTTTAAAGAATGGCGTTTTAACTTTGGTGTCTATTCTAGGTAGTTGTGCAAGCGAAAAATCCTTTAATTGTCCATTTTCTGTATTATACAAGAACTGACCAGTCAAACCGGCATACTTCGTAATATTGTAAGATGCATCAATATTAGCAGTGTAGTTCCAGAAACCGTAATTGAAATCAGCAATATCGGCATCGGCTAATGTCCAGTTTAGCCCCCTGTTTGTTGCATAATTTCCATTAATTTTCTGGTACCTTACGTTTGCACCATAACTTACATTCAAATTGGGCGTAACTTTAAAATCATCTATAGCATATAACGTTGTTTGATGTTCATACCCATCATTATACTCGGCAATAGCGTTGTACCCCCAAAATCCGTATGCATCAGATTGCCCGTTGATTAATAACTGGCGAGGTTGGGCTCCAATTTCCTGTGCAAAAAACGACCTGTTAGCTACATATTTATCTCTTTTGTAATAATTACTCATTAATCCAATTCGAGGGGCATGGTTTGTTCCTTGTTTACTTAGCTCAAACCTTCCCTGTAAACTAGTTTGCGGTGTATTATTATCGTTTTGTGCTAACACAATCTGATATTTTTCTCCTTCATAAGCAGAACCATCCATGTAAGTTACAGCAGAGGTAGTAGCTTTAACACCTGTATAAGCCACAAACGAAGTGGCAGTCACTGAACGACGATAATTCAGCGTATAATCCAATTTCCAATTATTCTTGAAATTAAGGTCTCCAAACACATAGAATGCACTGGATGTACTTTCATCACCGTTAGACCCAAAATTTGTAAAATAATAATCGCCTGATCTGGCATCTAACAATCTGATTCTTCCGGTATTCAACGTATAAGAGTCTCTCCCCATTCTTAAGCCATCAATTTCTGAAACTTTTCCGTTACCTTCAAATTTTGAAACAGCCACTTCAGATAACCAATGAGCCTTTGATCTTTTAAACAGGAAACTGATTTTACCTTTGTTGTTATTAAATCTCTTTGTCAATCCCAATCGATAAACCTCCGCTGAATTAGTTGCTTTCGCAAATGCCAATTTAGTCGATCCCGGATCTGTATCAGAAAACACCCCTGCAACAAATGACCAATTTTTGGCAATAGGAGCCGAAACAGCCAAATCAGTTTGTAACCAACCGAAACTTCCACCGGACACTGATCCTCTAATATCTAATTGATCTCCACCTATCCTGGAATCTGCGCTTACAGCATAACCAAATTGTCCGATTGTTAACGCCCTTTCTGCAATACTAATTAAACGTACTTTACCATTTCCAACTCCGGCTCTCCAATTATATATAGGCATTTCAGGCCAGGTCCAAGACACAGGGACCCCGTTTTCACGTATTGCCATTCCGGTTGCTAAACCTGGTAATCCAATATTAATTTCTCTTGGGCCACTGTTAGAAGCTGCATTCAGCATAACATTTCGACCTTTTTCCTCCTTTTTAGAGTCAGTAGTGGCAATAGAATCTGCTTTCGCTTTTTCAGTATCAGCTTTCTGGGCTGAGACATTAAACACTGAAAACAGACAAAAGCATAATAAAATACTCGTGTAGATTTTTTGTCTTTTCATTTCAAATAAGTTTAGAATTCAAAATTTTTGTTTTATCGGTAGAACAAAAGTTCTGATTACAAAACTATGCTACAGCTGTCCTGAAGACTTTCAAAAGCAGTCGGAACACCTTTGTTTTTGATTATATAGCCTTCATATTTGTTCATCTTTCTTTAAAATTGTTCAAATTCAACGTTTTGGACACGTTGACTTAAAACACGAGTTAAAAACATTTAAATTTGACGAAGCAACAAACCTGACTATGCAGACCTACAATATCACCAAAACAATATTGACCTACATATCTTTGTTCGTCGTTTCAACATTCTATACGAGTGGAAGTAGTATGTATAAACTGCCAATTAGCAGTGATTTGTTTCAAATATCCAATGAAATCTCCAATCAACAGATCAATTGCATTGTGCAGGATGCTAACGGGTATATCTGGCTTGGTACCGACAGAGGATTAAACAGGTACAACAGTTACGAATATTATCAGTACTTCTATAAAGATGAGAACCAGCACTCCATATGCAATAACAGCATCCAAAGTTTATTGGTCGATCACGAAAACAACCTTTGGGTTGGAACAAAAGAAGGGATCTGCATTTACGATCGTGAAAAAGAACAATTCAATAAAACAATTATTGAGAATAACCTTGAACCGGTACTTCAAATCCTGGAGTCCCCGCAGGGAAATATTTATGCCAACCTAAGAAATGCTATTTACAAATATGACAGTATCTCAAATACATTTTCCCGCTTAATTGACTTCGATGAATATGGCATTCAGAACAGGTGTTTTGCCGACAAGTATGATCATGTTTGGGCGATTTCCCGCCTAAACATAAAATGCTATAGTGAACGTGATTATAAACTTGTTAAAACATTTAAACCTGAAAGAACACCCAATTTAGTCTATAGTAGTCTTTTGAAGAATGGCGATCTCTGGACCATGCACGGGACAGGAGGACTAAAACGATTTGATACAAAGTCGCTGGAAGAGCTGGCAGTTCCTGAGGCAATTTTAAACCACGCTGTATTGTCCAAAGCTCTTGTTACGGAAGTATTTGAATATTCTGAAACACAATTGTTATTTGTCACGCACAAAAATGGCCTATTTCTATTCGACAGAGAAAGCAACCAAGTATATTCTCAAAATGACTATAAATTTCCATTTGAAGTACCCGACTGCAACATTACCACGCTATTTATAGATACTAATGAGAACCTGTGGATTGGATCACATGAAAAGGGTCATTATATCATCTACAAATACAAAAACCAATTTAATTACGATCGGCACTTACAATCCATTGTTAAAGAAAATTCTGTAACAACAGTTGCATTGGATGATTCCAATAGTATTTGGTTTAGCACCTATGATGATGAGCTGTTCAATTACAATCTACCTACAAGAAAGATAAATACAAGAATTGATCTCTCTACTTTTTTTAAAGAAGACCCGTTTTATCAGGATAAGATTAGGGACCTCGCGATCGACAATCAAAACGTGTGGATCGTTACTCCCGGCAAACTCCTTCATTGCATCAATAAGAATAATCAATTAGTCCGAAAAAAAACTTATAGTGAGGGAATGACTGGGGGGATGCTTTGCCAATTAGCCATTGACATTGACCATAATGTTTGGGTATGTTCTGAAAATGAGGATGTATACGTGTTTGATACTTCCTCCGGCGATTTTGCTGTTATACAAGCCTTTACACCCAACATCGTCTGTAAAAGTGCAATTCTGGCCTTAAGAAACGGGACAATTATGGTCGTGGCAACAAACCAGCCGATTAAAATCATTGATCCAAAAGATAATAACAAAATTTACTCACTGGACAATTTGAAAGAAACGGCGAGATTCGAGCCTACAACCCTCTACGAAGATTCCCAAAAAAACATATGGATCGGCCAAATGAATGGTCCTCTGCTAAAGTATGCACCCCAAAGCAACACGATAGAAAAAATACCGATCAGAAATGCCACAAGTATTATTGAAGATGACAAACATGAATTATGGGTAGGAACATCATATGGTCTTAGTCATTACATCCCTGTCACTGACCAACAATTCACTTATTACAGTTATGACGGACTCGGAGGGAACCAGTTCAATATAAAATGCTCGGCCATGCTACCCGATAAATCTTTGATATTTGGCGGGACCCATGGCTTTACTACATTTCAGCCATCGTCTATTTCCATCGACCGAAAAATCCCGCTTCTTATTGAAGATTTAAAAATTAATAACGAATACTATTACAAGACCTCAAGCAACAATAAAGCTTCTAAGTCAATAAACCTAAAACATAATGAAAACAACATTAGTATTCACTATACAGCATTGGATATGAGTGAATACTCAAGACTCCGTTTTTACTACAAACTCGAGGGATACAATGCCGATTGGATTGATGCAAAAAATAACCGGGTTGCTCATTTCGCGAACTTAAATCCAGGAACCTATAATTTTAAGTTAAAAATAACCAGTAACGATAATGCCTCTTCAGAATCTGAAACTTCGTTACAATTGATCATCTCCAGGCCACCATGGTTTAGTATAGGAGCTAGGCTAATTTATGGCTTCGTCGTTCTTTTTATCGTTTACTACATCTACAAGCTAAAAGAAAAAAATCGCATCAACAGAACAAACGCACTCATTGCCCAAAAGGAAAAAGAACAAGAGGCATTCATTAATAAAATGAATATGAGCTTCTTCTCTAATATTTCGCATGAATTCAGGACACCTTTATCAGTTATAAAAGCGCCCGTAAATCTCTTATCGAAGAGCTCCAGTCTCCGCCCGGAAGAAAAATCCATGGTAGAATTAGTGCAAAGAAGTATTAAGCGGATGCTTCGTCTGGTCAATCAGTTAATGGATTTAAGCAAGCTCGAAGCCGATGCATTGAAATTACGACCTAACCTACCAGGTTAAAAATACGATGGAAATCTTTGAACTTCCAGCAAAAGAAAAGCAGATTAAGCTGAATTATTCCGGTTTGGAGGAATCCTTTTTCATGTTTATTGATATCGATAAATTAGAAAAGGTTCTTGCCAATCTCTTATCCAACGCACTGAAATTCACCCACGAAAATGGGGAAATTTCCGTCTCCGTGAATATAATTTCCGCGGAGTCTGCAATATCACATTTTCCAAACCTGGATCCCAATTATGAAAACTATTATGCACTGGTTGAGGTCAAAGATACCGGAATTGGAATCCCCGAAGATAAGTTGGAGTCAGTTTTTCAGCGTTATTACCAAATTGACGATCAAAAAAATGCAACGATTAATTGGGGAACAGGCATTGGTTTGTATT
>QKCF01000259.1 GCA_003246935.1 Sunxiuqinia sp.
TCTCGAGTTTTTTTGTGCAGCACAAGCATTGGATTTTCTTGAGCCGCTTCGCCCTACCCCTATTTTAGACGGCATCCACCAAAAGATTCGGGAACAAGTTCCACACATCACACAGGACGAACTGATTAACCACTATATGCACCACACGATTGAACTTGTCAAAAAAGGCGAACTTTTGCGGGTAGCCCATGCAATATCTACGCGCGATAAAGTTCCTTTCCAAACTTCTCTCAGCAAATTCTTTGATGAATTCTAAAAAGCCAATAAAATGAATTTCAAAACACAAATAATCCAAGGCATCCCGAGCCAGCTGCCAAAACCAAAACCATACGACCATTCCGCTAGTCATGCACCAAAGCGAAAAGATATTCTTACAGCTGACGAAAAGAAGTTGAGCATTACCAACGCGCTGCGCTATTTTCCAAAGGAATGGCATGCCGAACTGGCTGCTGAGTTCATGCAGGAGCTAAAAGATTCCGGACGTATTTACATGTATCGTTTCCGCCCCGACTACGACATGTATGCACGACCGATTCACGAATACCCTGCTCAAACAGTCCATGCTGCCTGTATGATGATGATGATTCAGAACAACCTGGATCCGGCGGTCGCACAACATCCCCATGAGCTGATCACTTATGGCGGCAACGGAGCGGTATTTCAAAATTGGGCACAATACCTGCTTACCATGAAATACCTGGCTGAAATGACTGATGAGCAAACACTCCACATGTACAGTGGTCATCCAATGGGACTATTCCCATCGTTTAAATCGTCACCCCGTGTCATCATCAGCAACGGCATGATGATTCCGAACTATTCGAAGCCGGACGATTGGGAAAAATACAATGCACTTGGCGTCACTCAATACGGACAAATGACGGCCGGATCATGGATGTATATCGGGCCACAAGGAATTATTCACGGAACAACGATCACTATGATGAACGCCTTCCGCAAACAATTGCCAGTTAACGAAAGCCCTAAAGGAAAAGTCTTCCTGACCGCCGGGCTAGGCGGCATGAGTGGTGCCCAACCCAAAGCGGGAAACATCGTCGGCTGTATCTCGGTTTGTGCGGAGGTCAATATTCAGGCAATCAAAAAGCGACACGAACAAGGCTGGGTTGATGAAATTATTGAGAACCTCGACGACCTGGTTAGCCGTGTGAAAAAAGCCAAAGAAAAAGCAGAAACCGTTTCGATTGCTTATTGGGGCAATATAGTAGACGTTTGGGAACACTTCGACAAAGTCAATATGCATGTTGAAATCGGATCAGACCAAACCTCACTCCACAATCCATATTCCGGAGGTTACTACCCGGTCAGCCTAAGTTTCGAGGAAGCTCAAAAGATGATCTCCGAGAACCCAGAACAATTTAAGGTTGAAGTACAGGCATCGCTGCGTCGACAGGCTGCAGCGATAAACAAACATGCAGCTCGTGGAACCTATTTCTTCGACTATGGCAACGCCTTCTTATTGGAATGTAGTAAAGCCAACGCCGATGTGATGACAGCTGATGGTCAAAAATTCCGCTATCCCTCTTACGTGCAGGATATCATGGGTCCGATGTATTTCGATTACGGTTTTGGACCATTCCGTTGGGTTTGTAGCTCCTGCGACCCCAAAGACCTGGGATATTCAGATCAGATCGCACTAGATGTACTACGCGAATTACATACTGTTGCTCCACCCGAAACAAAAGGACAATTCGTTGACAATATTCATTGGATGGAAGAAGCCGGGAAAAACAAAATGGTAGTTGGTTCGCAGGCCCGGATTCTTTACGCGAATTCCGATGCCCGGATCAAGATCGCTTTGCGTTTTAACGAGGCTATCCGAAATAAGGAAATCTATGCTCCCATTGTACTTGGTCGCGACCACCACGATGTAAGCGGTACCGATTCGCCCTTCCGAGAAACCAGCAACATCTACGACGGTAGCAGCTTCACTGCCGACATGGCCGTTCAGAACGTCATTGGAGATGCCAGCCGGGGTGCCACTTGGGTATCACTGCACAACGGAGGCGGCGTTGGCTGGGGCGAAGTAACCAACGGTGGTTTTGGTATGGTACTCGACGGTACCGATGACACAGCCCAAAGATTGAAGATGATGTTGCTTTACGATGTAAACAATGGTATTGCCCGACGCTCGTGGGCCCGCAACAAAGAAGCGATGTTCGCCATTAGGAAAGAAATGACGCAAACACCCGGGCTGAAAGTCACCATCCCAAACCTGGTCGACGATGACCTTTTAGAGAACCTTTAAAGGCTGCAAAAGCATTTCGGAGGTAATTTGCAAATAGTTACCTCCTCCGAAGCTCTTGCGTTTACTCCTTCATCCCTTTAAAATACTGACAAACTGCATTCATGGGGCACTGCATACATTTCGGGTTTGTAGGCCGACAAAGTTCTCTTCCCAAAAACGAAATAGCCATCCCCGCTTCGTTCCATCTTTCCTGAGGCAATTCTGCCATGATCTGTTTTTCAACCTTTTCGGGCTTGGGTTTAACCTCCTCCTCAGCAATACCCAGCCGGGGTGCAACACGCAAAACATGCAGATCCACAATAATACCTTCCGCCGGATCGCCCGACTCGCGGATGATAACGTTCGCTGATTTACGTCCCAAACCAGGAAGCTTTGTCAGCTCAGCCATTGTTCTTGGAATATGCTCGTCAGAACCGACTTCCTTCGCCATCTTCACCAGCCACTTCGACTTGTTTCCAAAGTTGCGAACCTTACCAATGTATTCGTGCAGGTCTTCCGGCTCTGCTGTCGCAAGCGTTTTCATATCCGGATAAGCGGCAAAAAATTTCGGCGCCAACTCGTTGATATGCTTATCCGAATCCTGCGCCGATAACACGACCATCACGACCAACTGGTACCGGCTTTTATAATCCAGCGGATGCTGCCTTTTACCGTACTGTTCCAAGATCGGTTGAAGCTGTTCTGTCCAATTTACTTCCATAACGATTAAATTACATTTTTAATTCCTAAAAAACTTTCTACTTAAAATTAAGGAAATTCTTTCGCACGGTCTCCCTTCCACCAAATTTTTGACTTTTCTAAACTCTGATATTCTTCCTCTTAATGTGATTCCGAATCATATTCACGGAACAAGCCAAGGTTCGATTTCAAACAACTACGAGTTTCGCCGAAACAGGACACCCAAAATCTTTGCCATGAAAAAACACTGACAATCAATTAATAAATAACGGCTGATCTTTCTTGATTTGAATCAAGCAGTTTCGGCGGCGAAGCTCCGAGCTTTGCAATGGAAACAGGTCTCAAAGCCAAATTAATTAAACAAGTTCATGAAAACAGAAACTCAATTTTTCAAACACTTCGAGCTCCCAAACAAGCTATTACATACGGACTCCCAAAACAGAGAGAACAGAATCAGTTTCTCCAACGCAACCATCAGTATGTCTCAGAATCATTATTACAACCGCCAAGTCGTGCAGATAATCACAATCAACGACGAAAGCGGATTCACGAACCGTACTACCTGATTCCGGAATAGACAACAGTAATCAATTCAACATTCAGAAACAATTAAACCAGAAACAATGAGAAGACAATTCAAACTACTCGCATTGATCGTCGTAGCGGCGATCAGCTTTCAGGCATGTAAAGACACTGATCCTGTCCCGGAAGCAAATCCGCTAACCGCTGACGCCGGAGAAGATCAGGAAGCAGCGATCGGCGGAACCGTTACGCTGGACGGAAGTGCGTCGGAAGAAACGAACGGCTCCAGCTTCACCTATAGCTGGAGCTTCAAATCTAAGCCCGCGGGAAGTGTTTGTCCATTAGATGATAACGACACCGCTTCGCCACAATTCATCCCCGACAAAGCAGGAACATTCGTCATCCAACTAACAATCAGCAGACTTCAATGGTCATCAAAGGATGAAATCACAGTAACTGTTTCCGGATCAAGCCCTCCGGCGATCGTCGAACTATCAGAGGACGTCACTGAAGACCTTATTCTGGAAGACATCTTCACCGATGACTACACCAAGGTTGACTACCTGGTAACGACACCAATCAGCGTGAGTGCTAAATTGACGATCCGTCCCGGAGTTCGCGTCGCTTTTGCTGAAAACTCGGGTATGCTGATTGAAACCACCGGAGCTTTTGACGCCGAGGGTGGAGAAGCTGAAGAAGACATGATTTACATCACCGGCGAACAGGAAACAGTTGGCTACTGGGTGGGCATTGTATTCCAGTCGGGTAATGAAGAAAACAAAATGAAGAACACAGTCTACTCCTGTGCCGGCGCTAATCCGGAACAAGAGGATTTTTCAGCCGGGATGTATTTTGATGCTGGAAGTAAAATTGCGATTGAGCAATCGATCTTCAACCAAAATAACACGTTGGATATTTTCATGGTTCCCGGCGCTGTACTATCAAGCTTTACAAACAACAAGATGACAGCCAGCATAGACGAAAACTTCTCGATTGCCCTACCGATCGACCAGGTGAGCCATATCTCTGGACTGAACCAATTCGCCAGTGCCGGAATTGCAGTTTTGGATTACTACCTGAACACGGGAACAGAGGTTCAATGGCCGGGTTACAACTATACTTTGTTAAACGGAATGACAGTTGCAAACCATACAACGCTCAAGATAGCTCCGATGTCACGTATAAAAGTGGTGGAAAACGAGCGAATTGCGGTAGTTGTAGGAAGCGCGATCCAAGCAGTAAGCCTGGAAGCGAACCGGATTTACTTTGAAGGATATGAAGAAGGCCCGGGTTACTGGCAGGGTATTTTGATTGAAGATAGCGGCGACAACCCGAGCATTTTCAAATTTGTAATGGTGCAAGGCACTGGAAGCTCCCCGCTATCGGGCGACCAGCCAATGTCTCTTCAAATTGGTTCGCATGGAGCGGCATCAATCGACGACTGCCGATTTTATTCAGGTAATGGCGATGGAGTTGAAGTAAGCTCGGAGAATGCCAGGCTGATTAGTTTCGAACGTAACCGAATCGATGGTCATCAGGGGTACCCGATCGTCGTTTCCGCGCCTAATGTTGCAGCAATCGACTACTCAACACTTTTCTCCAACAATGCCATAAACAGGGTACGAATAGATGGTAACTACCCAATTGCTACTGATCAGGAAACCGTATGGAAAGGATTCATCCAGGATTATATGAGCTACGAGGTATCCGGCATGAGCAATGACCTGGTCGTATGGTCTGGACTGAAACTGAAAGAAGGCGTAATTCTCGAGATGCAAGCCAATTCACGCATTGTTGTGGAAGATGCCAACGGCCGTCAAGGCTACCTGAAAGCCGAAGGTACAGCGAGTAAAAATGTCATCATCAAAAATGTTGATGAGCTTGCCGGCTCCTGGTACGGAATCACATTCTCTACGACTAACGCAAAGAACCAGCTTGACTATACCCAGGTGTTACATGGCGGCAAAAAGGTTGATAACAGTATCTCTGCATGCATCACGGTAGACAATAGCCCGGCAGGCAGCCTCAGCATCCAAAACTCGACGATTGGGTACAGCGGGCAGCACGGAATCGCCGTAGCAAACACCATGCGCGACAAATTAAACGACAGCAGTCTGACATTTACCGATATTCCCGAAAACCAGATTTATGTCTGGTAGTTTTTAATCTTCGTGTAATTATTAGTTCAAAGGAGAATCCAAATCGGGTTCTCCTTTTTTATGAGAATATTTACCATTCACTAATCTCCGGTCACAACGTTTCAGCCAACATTGTGATCTTTTAAAAGTGACCATTAATCGTCAACCGGCAAAAAGAAGCCCGCAAAAGCCAAAGGTTGCTTCAGCGGGCGTTATTGTTTTCTGTAAATCCGACTTCGTCAAATAAACTCGGCATACTTTCGGGTGAGAAAAGCTTCTGCCTCCGAAATGGTTTCGCACAGAACGGTCGTCACCTGGTTGTTGCTCCGTTTTTTCAATTCGTACGAAGACAACTTCGAAAACAGATCGGGCGAAATGACACTGATGTTGTAGCGCAAGCCATACTCATGGTTTAGCGGAAAAAAGTAGTTGTTGATCCAATCGACCAACCCTGCCCAAGCTCCTTCAAGCTCCTTGGTATCGTGCACGTGGAACATGCACCGCCGGCGAGCTCCCTCCCGCTTTTGCCACTCATACATCCGCATGGAGGCAATTTTCACTTCTTCCTCCGAGCAAGGGCCAATCCACTTCATAAGCAGATAGTTCTTCTGCGGCTCGTAACTAATCCGGGCATAAACCTCGTCTCCGCTATTTTTTACCAGATCAACAACAATCATTTCGTCCGATTAATTTCTCCTTAATTTACGTCATTTCCGGCAACTTTCGGCAATACAAATTCGACTTCGTGCGCTTGTGCGAATTCGAACACCTTCGAGACATCCATTTTTCTGAAATCAGGTACTTTTGCCAAATCAGGCTTTTGCGACTCGTCAATGATCAAAGTCCCGATCGCCCGGAAATAATCCAGTAGATTCCCCGGACTTAAGACAACGACCATCTTCCCGGCTGTCTTGCCAATATTTTTGAAGGTATGCAAGCCATTCGACGGTATATGAACAACGCTTCCCGCAAATACTTTAAACGGGTTTGCCAGATCATTCAGAATAAATTCGAATTCACCTTCAAGGATATAAAAGACTTCCTCGTCCGGATGACGATGTGGAGGTGGACCACCGAGCGGCGGTACATTTTCTTCAAAAACAGCATAGGTATTACCTGTTTCGGTATTGCTGACCAATACTTGGAGCACATCAGTCAGAACCAACAGCTCTTCTTTCTTTTTTTGTGTTTCCATAGTTTTCTTGAATTTAATATGACAAAGGAAACACAGGTAAGCAGCAGAACCACTTGATGCAAATCAAGATGCAACAATACTAATTCTATTTTGTGAAAATTTCAATCTTTCAGACCAAGAAACGCGCCCGGTAACGGCTTAAGGTTTCGGGTGTAATCGCAAGGTAACTGGCGACATAACGCAAGGGAATTCGTTTAAAGATTTTAGGATGTACCTCCAGCAGATTTTTAAAACGCTTTTCTGGCGAATTGCTCAACAGATCAGCCTCGCGCCGTTCGGCCCGGATAAATTGTTCCTGTACAACGATATCGGCCAACTTTTTCAGGGCTGGATATTTGGCGACCAGCTCCTTTACATCAGCCAGACTACTCCAAAGCAACAACTCACAAGGCTCAATCGCCGCAATATTGACAATGGAAGGTGTCTCCGACAGAAAGCTGGCAACAGAGCCAATTAGCGAATTCTCGAAAAAGAAATCATTACACACTTCTTTATCCGACGACTCGTAAAACAATCGCATACTACCCTTTTCCAAAAATCCGATCGAGTGACAGACTTCTCCCTCCTTCAACAGAAATTCATTTTTATCCAAATGAACAACCTGCATGGCACCTTCCAAGGCCTGCAGCTCTTCGTCGGAAGCGTTAAAAACACGCTGAATATTAAACAGGATCTTCCTCATTAAGCAATTTTATGTTTTTAGCTGAGAAACAATTCACACTAAGACAAACATTAACTTTTCGTTCGAGTTCATTGAATGAAACAAGTTACTAAAAATCCCAACATTTAGGGATTGCACAAGTCAAAAAACATTTGTTACTTTGAACCGCTAAATATGAAATCGTTTACATCTTAATACAAAAGACCTTACTGCTGTTTTTACAATATCTATATGGTAACGTTTACACTAATTCTGACAATAATGAAAGGTACCCGGATTCAAAACAGATACATTAGATACAACCGGGGAAATACAGAGGTTTTCAAAATTAAATGACAAAATCGATTTCGGTCGACCTCCAAAATCTATTTTTGAATTCTAAATTAATGAACTAAAAGATCTTCTAATTGGAGATTACAAAAAGAAAAAAGGATCTCAGCGACGCAAGTCCCAAACTTTTAAATATCAAATTTCGAATAAATAAATAAATAAATAAATAAAGCATTCTGCATGATTTGACTGATTATCGAATCATTTGCGACCATAAATATTAATGACAATGAAAACAACATATCAATTTAAAGAAGGACGCTGGAACGAAGCCATCGATGTACGAGACTTTGTTTCAAAAAACATTTCAACTTACACCGGTGATTACAAATTTCTATGTGGACCAACAGATAACACCAAAGACCTTTGGAACATTTGTAAGCAAGCATTAAAAGAAGAACGAGCCAGAAAGGGATTGCGTAGCGTAGATACAAAAACAGTGTCGACCATTGCTTCTTTTCCTGCAGGTTATATAGACAAAGACAAAGAATCGATTGTCGGTCTACAGACCGACGAGCTGCTGAAGCGTGCCATGAAACCTTATGGTGGTTTCAAAGTGGTAAGCCGCGCACTAACCGAGCATGGTTATACACCCGATCCACATGTTGCCGAGACTTTTGAGAAATATGCAAAAACCCACAACGACGGTGTTTTTGATACTTACACGACTGAAATCCGAACCTTCCGCTCATTGGGTTTCCTAACCGGGTTGCCCGATAACTACGCTCGTGGTCGGATTATTGGGGACTACCGCCGGGTAGCTCTTTACGGAATTAATCGATTGATTGAGGCCAAAAAAGAAGACCTGGAAAATATTACCGGTCCAATGACGGATGCTACGATTCGCCTGCGTGAAGAAGTAGCCGAGCAAATCAAGGCCTTGTACGAGATGATTGAAATGGGCAAAGCTTACGATCTGGATCTTTCGCGCCCGGCAGAAAACGCCCGCGAAGCTGTGCAGTGGACTTATATGGCCTATCTGGCTGCCGTAAAAGAGCAGGATGGTGCCGCCATGTCGTTAGGAAGCGTATCTTCCTTCCTCGATATTTTCATCAATCGCGATTTGGAAGCCGAACTAATTACTGAAGATCAGGCACAGGAATACATCGACCAGTTTGTGATGAAGCTGCGCATGGTTCGGCACTTGCGGATGGAAGCTTACGAGCAAATCTTTGCCGGCGACCCAACCTGGGTTACAGAGTCAATCGGTGGCATGCTAATCGACGGAAGAAGCAAAGTAACTAAAACAGCCTTCCGTTTTCTGAATACATTGTACAACTTAGGCCCTTCTCCGGAGCCCAATATCACGATTTTGTGGTCGCAAAACCTGCCACTTCATTTCAAAGAGTTCTGCGCCAAGGTTTCAATCGACACGTCGTCTATTCAGTATGAAAACGACGACCTCATGCGTACAACCAGCTGTTCAGACGACTATGGTATTGCCTGCTGTGTGTCGTTCCAGGAACTGGGCAAACACATCCAGTTTTTTGGTGCCCGTACTAACCTGGCTAAGACCTTACTGCTGGCACTCAACCAAGGCCGTTGTGAAAACACGGGCACGCAGGTTGTAAACGGTATTCCGGCAATTCAAAATGAATACCTGAACTACAATGAAGTCATTGCAAACTTCAAGATTGCGATGAAAGAAGTAGCACGTGTGTACAACGAATCGATGAACATCATTCACTACATGCACGACAAATATTACTACGAAAAAGGGCAAATGGCTCTTATTGATACCAATCCACGTATCAATTTGGCTTACGGTATCGCAGGACTATCGATCGTGGCTGACTCGCTTTCGGCCATTAAGCATGCCAAGGTAAAACCTGTTCGTAATGAAGACGGACTGACCATCGACTTCCAAATTGAAGGTGATTTCCCGAAATACGGAAACGACGATGACCGCGTAGACCTGATTGCCCGTGATGTGGTTGCTCACTTCAGTAATGAATTGCGACAATTGCCAGTTTACAAGAATGCCAACCCGACGATGTCGGTACTAACCATTACATCGAACGTGGTTTACGGCAAGAAGACCGGTGCTACACCCGACGGACGCGGCAAAGGTATTCCGTTTGCCCCCGGAGCAAACCCAATGCACGGACGTGACACTCACGGCGCTATTGCATCGTTGAACTCGGTTGCAAAAATCGACTATCGTGATTCGCAGGATGGTATTTCAAACACCTTCTCGATCGTGCCAAAATCGTTGGGACGAAACGAAGATGAACGAATTGACAACCTTGTAGGATTGCTCGACGGTTATTTCGCAAAAAATGCCCAGCACCTCAACGTAAACGTGCTCGACCGTGCGTTACTGCAAGACGCCATGGAACACCCGGAAGAATATCCGCAGCTGACGATCCGTGTTTCTGGCTACGCGGTGAACTTCGTGCGCTTGTCGCGTGAGCAGCAAATGGAAGTGTTAACGCGCTCTTTCCACGATTCAATGTAATTCCGAAATAATTACCCGTGTTTTTGCAGAAGCATCAACACGGGTATTTCCCTTCAAACCCAATTCTACATGACAGAAACCGCTCTTCAATTAAAAGTCCACTCCATCGAATCCTTTGGCACTCATGACGGTCCGGGGATTCGTCTAGTCGTGTTTTTGCAGGGTTGTAACCTAAAATGCCTGTATTGTCAAAACGCCGACACAATCAAAAATGAAGGCGGGCAGCTGATGTCTCTTGATGAAATTGTAAGAAGAGCAGTGAACATGAAGCCTTACTTCGGACAGAAGGGTGGCGTCACTATTTCGGGCGGCGAACCTTTGCTGCAAAGTAAAATGTTGATTCCACTCGTCAAGCGCTTAAAGGCGGAAAGAATTCACACAAATATTGACACCAACGCAACGATATCAACCCCTTATGCCAAAGAGTTGATCAGCGAGCTTGCAGACCTGGTGATGTTTGATATTAAACACACCACCGAACCAGGTTTTGAAGAATTAACGGGGCGCAACGAACTAAAAACGGCCATTGAGTTGATCAGCCTGCGTGAAAAAAGCCAAAAACCCTACTGGCTTCGCTACGTGCTTGTTCCCGGCTACACCAATAAGCCTGAACATCTGCAATGGCTGATCTCTGAGTTTTCAGCAAACCAATATCTGGAACGACTCGAGATCCTGCCCTACCACAAACTGGGACAATACAAATGGGAAGCGTTAGGCGAAAAATACCAACTGGAGGATACGCCTGAGAATACGCGTGAGGAAATTGAAATAGTACGACAAACACTTGATCCCCATTTTCGAGAAGTAGTGGCCAAATAATCAAAAAACAAAAGAAATGAGCTTAAACACACCACCACGCATACTTGAAATCGCTGGCGAAACAGCCATCGTAAAAGACAATTACTCTGCAAAAAAAATATTAGTGCTTAGTTTCTTGGCCGGCGCTTACATCTCGTTCGGCGGACTGCTTTCGATCATTGTTGGCGGGGGCATTCCCGGACTGGCGGCAAGCAACCCGGGTATTGCCAAGTTCATTTTCGGCGCAACCTTCCCCGTTGGCCTGATGATGGTTGTGATGGCGGGTGCTGAACTTTTTACCGGTAACAACGCCTATTTTATGCCAAACGTTTTAAGCGGGCAACAAAGCTGGACTGCACCACTACGCAACTGGATTTTGGTTTATTTCGGTAATTTTATAGGCTCTCTGATTGTGGCTTATTTCCTGGTTCATCTCACCGACCTGGTCAGTCACGAACCATGGCATCAAACCGTACTGAATATTGCAGAAAGCAAAACATCCAATCCTTTCTACAAAACTTTTCTGAAAGGAATCGGTGCCAACTGGCTGGTATGTCTGGCAATGTGGATGGGTATGTCAGCTCAGCACACAACAGGTAAAATTCTAGGCATCTGGTGGCCGGTGATGACATTCGTGGCACTGGGCTACGAGCACTCAATTGCAAACATGTTTTTCATCCCACTAGCTATTTTTGAAGGTTCAAGCGTTACCTGGAGCGATTTTGTTTTTCACAACCTGATTGGCGCAACGTTAGGTAATATTGTCGGAGGAGCCTTTTTTGTGGGTACGCTGTACTGGTATGCCTACGGGAAAAGGCGAAGAAGTGATCAGTAACTGTGTTCTGATCAATCACCCATTTCGGCTATTAATTTCAAGATACATTTGCGGCATAGGCAACGGTCGAAAGTCACCCCGATAAAATCCTGCACATACTCGGGGATTTTCAGATCGGCGCATTCGCAATTCAAATCGCCGTAGCAATTCAGTTCGGCGCCACAGTTGTCGCAGGTCTGTGCTTCGTAGTTATTCATTTTTGTCGCTGTTTCGCTATTCAAAACACCAGTCTGGAAATAGTGTTCAGCTAAAGACATAAAAAAACCCACCGCGATCACAGTGGGCTCTCACTTGTTTACAAAGTTTTTATTCCTCGAATTGATTGCTACTATAGTAAGCCATGTCCCAATCTATTTTTCCGTCTTTATCAAATGAGGTAGACAACATGATAGGCGCAGCGATTTTTCGGCCGTCTTCTTTCATTATTGTTTTTAAAACCCACCAACTGTATACCGTATAACTATCATTTTTGGCGTAATAAATGCAGTCGGGGTAACCAACCTGCTCAAGGTGAATGTCCTCTGTCTGATCCCAGAAACTTTGCCAACCTTTCGAAACCTCATCCCAGCCAATGCTCTCACGCCACTTCATTGTCGAGTTTGAGAAGCGAGCTCCGTCAGCGTAAAATGCTTTCAGAGCCTCTGTGTCCTTGGCACAATAAGCATTCACTGCTTTCCGGACGGTGATAATATAGGGATGCTGAATATAAACCGTTCCGTTTTCAATCGTTCCACCGCTTGTATTAATCGCCTCGAAAACATCGTTATTGAAATACTGAAATAGAGAAGCAATCTTGCCCTCCTCGTTGAAATGATACAAATTGTGTAAACGTAGATCCAGGTTTATTCCTGATTTAATGTGTCTACCTTTCAAAAGCAGCCAGTCCTGTACCCATAAACCACCTTTGTCATACTGAATGGCGTCGGCGTAAGCGGGCGTATCAGTTACCGCTTTGAGGTTCTCAAACTCTTTCGACCACCAATCCATGTTTTTCGCCATCTGTTCTTTTGTGCGCTTCATAAAGCGTCCGTTTCGACTAATGGCTACTGTATCGGCCAGCAAAGCAGTGTAAGCCTCTTTATCGCCTGAAGTAAAAGCTTCCCAGAATTGGTTGACCTTTTGCAATGCCGGATGCTCGATAAAAACTTTTCCATTTTCTTTTTGTGCCATACTGCTCACGACAAAGGCTAACAGGGCAATCATTACTGATAACTTTTTCATACATACTGTTTTTAGTGAATATTGGAAATCGTCTTGCTTGCTAAACTTCTTTGAAGCATACGAAGACAATTCCAAAATGTTAACACAACGATCTGTATTTCAATAGAATATCAGACCTGTAATGAAAATGAATAATATTTTTTTGTTAACTAAAGAGTACCTTTTCAAGTATATCAATGTGAAAAAAATACAAAAACATGCGAGTCGTAGGTATTATCAACTGATGAATAAGAGCTAAATAGTGTCCTAGAAAATGTTTGTTATGATTAGATTTACAGATACATATATCTGTATCTATTTTTTTAATTTCCCTAAAATTAAGATGATTAAGCACAGCTTCCAGATCTAAAAATAAAAAAGGCCCTCTATTGAAGGCCTTCGCGTTATCTCACTTTTTCCGATTATTTCATGCGTTTTTTCATCTGCTCGGCTTTGTCTTCTTTAAATTGCTTTTTATACAATTTATACAACGACGTAATCAGCAACTGGTCCTGGGGATATTCAGCCAACGATTCTTCCAACAATAAACGAGCGTCTTCATAGCCTTTATTAATCTGCTCTAAACGGTCGCGAGTGCCGATGTATGATTCAAGATTTGCCTTATTTGCTTTCTTTGCAGCTTCGTATCGACTTACTTCAGCTTCGTTCGCAGCATCTGTCTTCTCAAACATTGTTACACCCAACATCTTTTTCGAGCGCTTATCTCCCGGAAACTGCTCCTGCATGCTTCGGAAAATAGCAATTGCATCATCGTACTTTTGGATGCGTTCCAGACTAAAACCATACAAATACATATAATTCTTTTTCCCCGGAATTGCGTTGGTTACGCTCTTAAAACTTCCGGCTGCTTTGTCGTATTGACCGGTATTAAAATACAAATATGCTAGTTTCGAATCAAAATCAATCGAATCCTCCGGCACCACTTCTTTCCCTTTCAGCAGTATCTCTTCTGCTGTTTTCGGATCTTTCAAGCCATAATAGGTATCGGCTAACAATCTAGCAGTACGCCCATAATTGTAATTCAGAGCCAACGCTTCCTCCAATAATGGCTTTGCTTTGTCAAACTGGTCAAGTTTGGCATAATTCATACCTGCCCGGTAAACGCAGGCTGTATCTAACTCATTTTGTGCCTTATAAGCGGCATGAGCTTCTTCAAAAAGACGGGCTGCATCGGCATACTGTTCCTGCGACTCTGCGCTAATAGCGTCGCTCTTTAGCACATCTGCATTTTGCCCCATCGCATAAAATACCCCAAGTAAGAGGCATAAAGTTGACAGAATAGATTTTTTCATCGCTTATTAAAATTTTATGTAATCGACTTAGTAATAATAGTGCCGAAAGATACTCGTTTTTTGCGGTTTATCGAACTTTTTACCTTTTCAATCCCATGAAATGGTACATCAAGCATCCTCGACTCTCTTACATAAAACAAAAAAGAGCACCGAATTTAAAACTACGCTCTTTCTTGCTTATCCACTCCCCTTATTTTCATATTATCTAAAAAGGGATGTAATATCGAGACTTTGAATCCTTACAATTTGTTATGAAGCAACAAATGGAGCAATTCGTCTTTAAATTTTGGTGATACTTTCAATTGTGATTTATCGATCATTTCAACCATTCCGCCATCAGTTTTCACATAACGACTAATACATCCGATATTAACTAAATGTGATCGATGAATTCTGAAAAACCCGTGTGGAACCAATAATTGATCGAACTCCAGCAGTGTTCTACTAATTAAAACCGAAGAACCATCTTTATAAAAAACACGGGTATAATTACGTTCACCTTCACAACGTAAAATATTTTTGACTTTTATAATGGCAAAGCCATTCATCTCCGGCAATGCTATGGTTGCATCACTCTGTTCTTCAGAACGCTCAATTTGAGTTTTCAAGGTAGCAAATTCTGCTTTGTGCTTTATGCCTGCCGATTTTAAAATCCGTTGGATTGTCGACTTCACATTTTCGGGCAAAACCGGTTTTAGGATGTAGTCGAAGGCAGAATACTTAAAAGCAGTTATAGCATAGTCGTTATAAGAAGTCACAAACACCAGCCTAAAATCCACTTCAAGCAATTGGTCAATCAGGTCGAAACCAGTTCCATCCGGCATTTCTATATCCAAAAATACCAAATCCGGATCAACCTCATTAATTAATTTGACTCCCTCTTCTACGCAGTCGGCTTCTCCGACAATTTCAAGTTCTGAAAAATTCTGACTGATGATCCGAAGTAAAATCTTTCGAGCAAGCTGATCATCATCAACGATTACGGTTCTGAGCATATCCCTTTTTATTCGAATACACTAATCTAAGAAAAAAAAGCTGATTCCCCGTTTATTATAATAAATTATCCGCCGATTATTATCTAAATCTCAACGATTCAAACATTTTCGCTAAAATCATCTGAATATGCTTATTTTTACTGCATAAAACAGCATAATATGGCTTACATTCTTCATTTGGAATCATCAACATCAATCTGCAGCGTTGCCTTAGCACAAGACGGGCTACTTATCGACATGCAAGAAAGCAGCGAGGGACAAAACCATGCCCGTTTACTGAGTGTTTTTGCTGAAGACTTATTGAAAAGAAACAAGCTTACCGCCAACAACCTAGCGGCCATTGCGGTAAGTGAAGGCCCAGGATCATATACAGGCTTGCGCATTGGCGTATCTTTGGCTAAAGGACTATGTTACGTTAATCAGCTTCCATTGATTGCTGTTAGTCCGCTTCAGGCGATGGCTGAACAGGTGATTCAACGAAAAAATGAGTTGCAACTGGCGTTAACGGAGAATACAATCCTCATCCCGATGATTGATGCTCGCCGAATGGAAGTATATACTGCCGCCTACGATACAAGTAACGCAGAAATTCGGTCCGTATCCTCGGAAATTATTGATGAAAACTCATTCGCCGATGATTTAAAGGAACATCAACTCTTATTCTTCGGGAATGGAGCTGACAAGTGTGCCAGCACAATTAATCACTCGAATGCGACCTTTGTGAATGACATCCAAACTTCGGCACAGTTTATGTGTAGCCTTGCCTGGAAAGCTTTTCAAAATAACCAATTTGTGGATTTGGCTTACTTTGAGCCCTTCTATCTGAAGGATTTCATCGCAGGAAAACCACAAAAAAATATTTTACACAGTTAGCAAGGAGTGTTCAGTACCTTGACTTTCTTTGACTAGAGACGAATGAAATTAGTTATTTTACGTATAGATTTGAAATGACTGGCCACCTTGCTTTAAGAAAGTTGAAACCATGAAACGACAATTAATCATATTCATTGCAACAGTTTTATGCTCGATCACGGCAAAGGCTCAACCTGTTGAAAAACTTGAATATAACTTAAAATATAGCTTCATCAAGGGAGGTGAAGCTTTCCTTTTGATTAGCGATACAACCTACAACGGAAAACCGGCGCAACATTATTACCTGCGCGGCCAAACAGTTGGTATAGCTGATGCACTATACAATGTGGATGACATTTACGAAACGATATTAGATCCAAAAACAATCCGCCCCTATATTCACATCCGGAATATCAAAGAACGGAAATACCGTTATTACAACGAAACACTATTTTTTGATAATGACTCTATTTTTAGCCAACGTTCAGGTGGAAAGATTGTGCCGCACAATATGCTCGATATCCTGAGCGTATTTGGTTATTTGCGTCAAAACCAATTGCTTGAATCGCTTAACGTAGGCGACACATTCACGCTCCCTGTCTATCACGCTAACAAGCATTTCATGCTCGAAACAAAATTTTTGGGCACTGAAAAGGTAAAGACTAAATTTGGCGAAAAAGAGTGCTACGTTATTTCACCTTGGATTGACGAAGGCAAATTGCTGAAAAGATCAGACGGATTGAAATTTTACATAACAAAAGACGAAAAGAAAATTCCGGTAATTTTGGAACTAGATCTCAATGTGGGCGCCGTACGTGCAGAACTTGTTTCATACATTAATGTGAAACGGTAAACCAAGCATCGACAACAACCGCCAGTATACTTAGACTTAATTCAAACAACCTGCTATCACCAAGGCCGTTAAATTTAAAATTAAGCCGTTGTTTTTGCCATTATTTTTATACTTTTGCACCAAATTTCGAAAAACAAATAATTCATTCTAGATATGGCAACTACAGCTGATTTTAAGAACGGTATGACTATCGAGTTCAATGGTCAACTCTTTACGATCATCCAATTTCTTCACGTTAAACCGGGTAAAGGTCCAGCCTTCGTACGTACAAAACTGAAAAACGTAAAAACCGGAAAAGTAATTGAAAATACCTTTAACTCGGGTGTAAAAGTTACAACAGTTCGCGTTGAACGTCGTCCGTACCAATACTTGTACAAAGATGACATGGGTTATGTATTCATGCATACTGAAACTTTCGAACAAGTTACAATTGACCCTGACTTGATTGAAAACGCAGACTTGATGAAAGAAGGTCAGATCATCGAAATCAACTTCCACGCAGAAACAGAAACTGCACTTACTGCTGAACTACCTCCATTCGTTGAATTGGAAGTAACATCAACAATTGCAGGAGAAAAAGGCAACACAGCGAGTTCTACAGCATTGAAACCTGCAACTTTGGAAACAGGTGCTGAGATCATGGTTCCGATGTTTATCAATGAAGGTGAAATCCTGAAAATTGACACACGCGAACGTGCATACAGCGAACGTGTAAAACGCTAATATATTGGCAACAGCATAAATGCGAAGGCTTCTGTTCCTACAGAGGCCTTTTTTATTTCTCCTCCTCAATCCTGTTTTTAGCGTGATGCTGTTTCAAATCGAGTACCACCAACACAGCGACAAAAAACCACACAGGAACCGCCGCCTTATCTGTATCCAGGAAGTTATTTAGAAAACCATGAACAAAATAGCTTATCAAAGCGATCAATACACCGATAACCATCAGGCGTCGCTCCTTATCCAACGAATTACCATAAACACGGAAGCCTGTATTTAAAACAAGAAGGACTAGCAGAACAACAGTCAGCATCCCGGGAAGTCCAGATTCTGCCATAGCACCTAAATATTCACTATGGGCATTCCCCCCGTCTCCTGAGTTTGTGCTGATAATCGTTCGCAAATCCGTTCGCTGAAACGGTGCATACTGAAACATATATGTTCCAGGACCCCATCCAAAAACCGGCTTTTCCTTAAACATAGCGATCGCACTACTCCATCGATTTAATCGCTCGACGTTCGACGCATCGGTCGAGATATTGGAGATAGACTCGACATGCCCCGCCAATTTAGATGAAGACTGTTGTTTATTCGTAGCAAGCCTTTCGACAAAAGCATCTTGAAAAACAAAAAACACGATTAAGGCGAATGCTCCGCCAATCAAAATTGACCGGAATTTAACTTTAAACCAAAGTAAAGGAAGGACTCCCAAAGCCACAAAGAAACTTAACCATGCAGCCCGAGTATAGGATAAGATCAGGGCTACGAGGAAAAATACCAACTGCAATCCGGCAACTACGCGCCAACTTCTCTTTAAGTCGGACATACGTGTCATTACATATAATACCGGAATAAAAAAAACCAACATGGCCCCGTATGAAGTGTGATCTTTAAAGAACGGATTCATCACAAAATTTGCAGCGTGACTATCGAAAAAGCCATAAGCAGATTGCCTCCACCATGCATAAGCTATAACCGGAAGAAAACCGCTACAATAAAGCAGTACAAACCGATAGAAGTTATTTTTATCACGAAGTAGCTCTTGCCCCAATAAATAGAAAGCAACGATGAACCAAATTTTGGACAACCAGTATTTGAGCGAAACGACAACCATTGTACCTGTCAAACTGGTCAAAAACATCCAGATCAAATAGACAGCTAAGGCCAGACTAACCGGATGCTTCAAAAAGCTACCCGGTAGATCTCGTTTTTGCGCCAGCTTCAATACAAAAAGTAACAACACACCGACTATAATTGGCTCAGTCGGCAAACTCATATCGAAAGAGAAACCGGGGAACAACTCCTTTAATGGTAGACTCAAAGGCGTAAAAAAGGCGACGAGCAGCAACAGATAATCGGGTCGAAAAAAAGCTAAAAGGACGAAAGCAAACACCATAGGAAACAAATTCAACCATAGCCAACCTTTAGCGACAATAAAAAACAGGTCAAGTACCAAAAAGAGCGCTGACACCAAATAAAAGACTTGTATTTTTCTCCGAGCTGCAGGCAAAGCTTAGGCTTTAGTTTTTCCAAAGGATTCTGTCAGAAGAATAACAAGAATGGCCAAAAATTCGACTGCGAATAAACTTGCAAGTACAATAATCCACCGCGTGGGATACGACTTCTTGTCAGCCGGAAACGGGGCCTCGACCATCAACGAAAAGTTTTCATCGCGATGTACCAGGTTATTGGTTTCTTCCAATTGCGCTGCTATAGACTCGCGTTGCGACAACAACTCCTCCATTTTAGCTTGCATCTGCTGGAAAACACCACCTTTTTCAGCCAGCAAATCTAAACGTCTTTTCAAATCCTCAACAGAAGCACGTGAAGCACTTCGCGCCAGGGCTTCTGCATATCCTAGTGTTAGCTGTTGCGTTTGACTGTTATAGTCCAACAAACCATATTGTTGCCGATATGTCTCCATCTGCTCACTCAAGGCATCAATCTCCTTTTGCTTGCGAATGAGGTCTTCCTGAAAAGCAGCTAATTGCCCGTTGTATTTTTCACGGTGCATCTCAACCATTTTAACATTGTAGAATTTCACAAGAGAATCGACCATTGCACATGCGAAAGCCGGATCACGATCCTG
>QKCF01000405.1 GCA_003246935.1 Sunxiuqinia sp.
CGATGGGAATGATACCCAGGACACCTCACCAACATTTAAGGTGTTGGAAGAAGGTGCAGCGACCTTGTCGAAGGAAGAAGCCGGAAAATTGGCTGCTCGTCAGTTGAAATTTATCCAGCATTTACAAGCTGCGTTAATTCGTATTGAAAACAAGACTTACGGCATTTGCCGGGAAACCGGAAAGTTGATCTCGAAAGAGCGGTTACGCGCGGTACCTCATGCAACCTTGAGTATCGAAGCGAAGAATAGTCAAAAATAGAAAAGCTTAAATGCAAGATACGATTGGGAGAAGCATTCTTCCAATCTTTTTTTTATGAATTGAATTATCATGTCAAAACTACAAAAGTCGGTTCTGATTATTGTTGCAGTGCTTGTAATTGACCAGCTGCTGAAATTCTGGATTAAAACCAATATGTTTTTGGGTGAAGAATTTTCGGTTATTGGAGACTGGTTTATTATTCACTTTGTCGAAAACAACGGAATGGCTTTCGGGTTCGAATTTGCCGGGACTTATGGCAAAATATTCCTAAGCCTGTTTCGAATTGTGGCGGTGGCCGGTATTGGCTGGTACTTGCTTAAATTGGTTAAGCGCGACGATATTCCAGTGGGATTTATTGTTTGCGTGTCGCTAATTTTGGCAGGGGCGGTAGGGAATATCATTGACAGTGCTTTTTATGGAATGATCTTTAGCGATAGCTACGGTCACGTGGCAGAACTGTTTCCGGCTGGAGGCGGCTATGCTTCGTTCTTGCACGGTCGAGTGGTGGACATGTTTTATTTTCCATTACTCTCCGGGCATTATCCATCCTGGGTTCCCGTCGTCGGCGGTCAGGAATTCCTGTTTTTCCGCCCGGTATTCAATGTTGCGGACTCGGCAATTACAATTGGTATTTTCAGCGTGATCATTTTCTATTGGCGTTTGTTTAGTAAACTTGATTCGGAGAAATCGAAGTCTGGTTCTGCAGCTGAAGAAACAAAAGGGGATGCCTGACACAATTGCACTCGCTTAATTTTGCATTTTTTGTTTGTGTTTTTAGTGCGAATATCGTAAACTTGCAATCCGAAAAATCAGGGATTTTAAAATCCTCAAAATAAAATTTTCAGGGCCTATAGCTCAGTTGGTTAGAGCACCTGACTCATAATCAGGGAGTCGCTGGTTCAAGCCCAGCTGGGCCCACAGGAATTAAGGAGAGATCGAAAGGTTTCTCCTTTTTTATTTAAGAGGGGAATTAAATGCGGCAATTTCCTGAGACGAAGGCTGGTTGTATCAATTTGCTGCCGGGATGGTAAAACTGAAGGTGCTTCCCTGTCCTTCGATACTGCTTACATGGAGCTGGCCACAGTGTTTTTCAACGAACTCTTTTACAAGAACCAGCCCGAGGCCTGTACCTCTTTCACCTGCCGTGCCAACGGTGCTGCTGTTTGATTCGAATTCGAAAAGCGACTTTAACCTTTCAGCTGACATACCCACCCCGTGGTCAACTACCGATACTTCAATAGTATTGGCTACAACTTTCGAATTGATCAGGATAAGCCGGTCTTCATTTGAGTATTTGATAGCGTTTGAAACAAGGTTACGAAGGATCGTTCGCAGTATATCCACATCTGCAACGACGCGGGTGCTCTCTTCAATATCAACCTGAAATCCGAGTTTTTTCTTGCTAATAGAGGATTCGAAAAGCTCCTGAGTCTCTGAAACGATAGCAAGAAGCTGTATCGGCGTTGGCGTAAATTTGATGTTCTTTAACTGTGAACGAGACCAGTCGAGCAGGTTATTTAGCAGGGTAAATGCTTCGTTCAAACTTTGTTGGAATATTGTTGCATATTGTCCAACAACATCGAAATTTTTGTTGTTGATCTCTTCGACCAAGAACTCACTCAAGCCGAGTGAAGAACCAATTGGGTTCTTTAAGTCGTGTGCGACGATTGAAAATAGTTTGTCTTTGGTTGCAACGGCTTCGTTTAGGGCTGTATTTTTTCTCCGGATCTTCAGATTGAAAATATAGACCGTGATCGCGATAAGGATTGCCAGTAAAATAGCCGTTATAGCGATCATCTGGGTTGTTTTGTGCTGTTTGATCTGCAGTGTATTGATCTGGTTAAGATGTTCCAGTTCCGAGATTTGGGCGTTCTTTTCGTCGATTGCGTAAATCGATTGAAGTTGTTCGAGCTTGATTTTCGCTGAGCCGGAAAGTAATTCGTTCTGGATATCAACTTGCTTCTGCTGTATTTCTAATGCCTTCCGTAAATTGTTTTGGTCGAGATAAGCTTTGGTGAGTTGGGTGTAGATTTCCAGTTGTGCTTTTTTCTGATTGTTGCTAAGAGCATGATCCAGGGCTTTCTGCAGGGCCTCAAAACCTCTTGCAGGTTGTCCCTTGCCAATGTAGCACAGTCCTAAATATTCATGGATTGTAGCGAGGCTAAGGAGGTCTCCGATTTCCATTTTGATGGTTAATGCTTTATTCAGGTAGTCTTCGGCTGCTGTATAGTTGCCTTTTGCGTATTCAATTCGGCCAAGGTTTTTGTATGCGTTGGAAAGTCCGAATTCCGATCCCATCGAAGAATAGATTTGTAAAGAATGGTCGATTTCTTTTGAGGCATCTTTCAGGTTCCCTGTTTCTATGTCCAGTAGTCCGAGTTGTTCGTAGCAGATCGCCATACCTCTCTCTTCTCCATTGTTGGCTGCGATTTTTTTGTAAATTGAGAGGGATTCTTCAAAATATTCCCGGGCTTTTGTATCGAGTTTTAGATCTGCGTAAATTCGGCCAAGGATATAAGCAGCCCAGCCGTAACCTTCAACGAATTCGGCCTTTTCATAATTCAGCTTCGATTTGAGGACATATTCAATAGCTCGGTCGTAGATCCCGTTTACGCGGTAAATATTCCCCATCATGGAATAGGATGAGCCCATCAGTGCAAAATTTTGCGACTGGCGGCTGTATTGCAAGGCTTGGTTATAGGCCTCCAGTGCCTCCAGCTCCTTTCCTCTGTTGTAGAGATTTAACCCCTGGTAGTGCAAAATTTCACCTTTGTACCATTTGTCGTCAATCGTGTTTGAAATTACCAGCGCCGTGTCATAATAGCTTTCTGAAATCTTCATTTCCTCATGTTCCTGGTAAACTCTTCCTGTTGTATAGTAGGCCCGCATCTCAAGGCCTTGGCTCTTGAGCTTTTTTGCGTCACGTAGAGCTTCAGTACATAGTTGTAATGCCTTATCTTTATTCGTAGTAGCAATTTTTAGGGCAAGTGTGAGCTGAGTGGCAATTCGCTGGTTACCGGTTTGCGTTTGAACCGCCTGTTGTAAGCTGTCGGTTAACAGCGGGTAGGGCAATTCCGCATGGGCATAGGTTTCAAAAAGAAACAAGCTGATGAAGACCAGAAGTAGCCTTTGATTTATTGTTACTTTCATTAACACGCACGTTTAGTCGGAAGCTGTCATTCCGGTTTGCTGAAGGGAACGGGCGAAACATTGGATGGGGTTTGCCGATGAAAACCGATCATCTTTTTGTTTCTGTTGTCGCTCTTTCTGGGTTAAACCAGCCTATTGACAGCCATTTAGGGTGGCAATATACATATTTTTATTGCTGTAGCTCAGCATCTTTTGCTCAAACTTACAAATTGCAGTTAATAAAGGATTAAATAGGTGTTGCAATCTTGTTCCTGAGGTTAAGTGATGTCATTTTGATCGTAATGCGGAAGTTCGGCTTGTTTTATGAAAAAGTGTTCGCGGACACATTTTTTAGCAATATTGGCCAAAAGCTCCCCCTTATTACCTATATTTAGCCCTCTAAATCAACCTTTATCCAATTATTTTAGACCATGGTAAAACGTTCGCTATTATTTCTTTTGCTGGCTCTTGCTGTTGTAGCAAGCCGGGCAGGGACCATTTCGTCACCAAACGGAGATTTTCAATTAGCCTTTTCGCTAAATGATAAAGGCATTCCGGTATATGAACTGAATTACAAGGGGAAGACTCTGATCGGACAGAGTGAAATGGGGTTTATGGTTCATGCGGGCTACAATTTGCAAAAGAACTTTAAGATCTCGCAAATTGAAACCGATACAAAGGATGAAATCTGGCACCCGGTGATGGGTGAGCAGAAAGACATTCGTAATCATTACAACGAGTATTTGGTGAAGCTGGAGCAGGACAGCACCGGCTTTCAGATGAATATTCGCTTTCGCTTGTTCGACGATGGATTGGGCTTTCGCTACGAGTTTCCGGTTCAGCCGATTCTTCGTCACTTCATTGTAAAGAAAGAGTATACGCAGTTCAACCTGGGTGAAGATTACAAAGCCTTTTGGATGCCCGGCGACTTCGACTCGAATGAATATCCGACAAACACTTCCAAGTTGTCAGAGATTCGTGGAATGATGGACCAGGCCAAAAAAGAGGGGCTGGCGATTCAGTCGTTTGCCGAGGGTTTGGCTGTACAAACACCCTTGATGCTGAAATCGCCCGAAGGTGTGTACGTAAACATTCACGAAGCGGCTTTGGTGAATTTCCCGGCGATGGTGTTGAATGTCGATGACAAAGATTTCATGCTTTCAACACAATTGGCGCCCGATTACGAAGGCAATAAGGCTTATGTGCAAACGGGATCGACAACGCCCTGGCGCACAATCGTTGCAAGCGATGATGCTCGCGATATTTTGGCTTCAAAATTAATTCTGAACCTGAACGATCCGTGCAAGTACACCGATACTTCGTGGATTAAACCTTGCAAATATATTGGCGTTTGGTGGGAGTATTTCACAGGCGGCGGCTCAACCTGGGCTTATACCGATGAGTTGAACATCCGGATTGGCGAAACCGACTACAGTAAGTTGAAGCCCAACGGTCACCACGGGGCAAATACAGCACATGTGAAGGAGTATATCGACTTTGCAGCGGCTAATGGTTTTGATGCCGTGCTGGTTGAAGGCTGGAACGAAGGCTGGGAAGATAACTGGGCCTATATGAAAGAGCACATTTACAGCTTCACGAAAGCATATCCCGATTTTGATGTGGAGGAATTGCACCGTTATGCTGCTTCGAAGGGGGTGAAGATTATTATGCACCACGAAACAACCTCGTCGGTGGTTGACTACGAGCACCAGATGAAGGATGCTTTTCAGTTTATGGTTGACAATGGCTATGCGGCTGTGAAGACCGGTTATGTGGGGAAGATTATCCCGCGTGGCGAGCATCACGACGGGCAGTGGATGGTCAATCACTACCTGAATGTGGTGAAGACCGCTGCCGACTATAAAGTCATGGTGAACTCGCACGAAGCTGTTCGCCCAACCGGGCTGAACCGCACCTACCCAAACTGGATTGCTCAGGAATCGGCTCGCGGTACCGAGTTTGAGTCATTCAAGGGTAACCGTCCCGACCACACGACTATTTTGCCGTTTACCCGCCTGATGGGTGGCCCGATGGATTACACGCCCGGTATTTTCGAAGGCGATTTGTCGGTGTATGGCAACAACAAAGCGAAG
>QKCF01000009.1 GCA_003246935.1 Sunxiuqinia sp.
CTCTTAATCATTTTACTCATTATGCGTTGTTATTTGCAATTCAAAATTAACATTTAAAGATGAGAACGGTGAAAAGCAAAATCGTCAATTCAACTTGGTAACTTAATTTTAAGCCTACCAATCTTTGTCGGTTTTGCGTTGCTGGGCTTTTGCTGCTTGCGCTTTTTTCACTTTTTCCTGAATCTTCTCTTCATCATTTTGCAAGGCCTGCAACAGTCGCTCAGCATTTTCTTTCGAAATCTTTTGCTGCTGCTGTTGTTGCTGCTGATCCTGGTTTTGCTTTTGCTGGTCCTTGTTCTGCTGATTTTTATTTTGTTGATCCTGGTTCTTATTCTGATCCTGTTGATCTTTGTTCTGATCTTTATTTTGTTCCTTATTCTGGTCTTTGTTTTGATCCTGCTGATCCTTGTTTTTGTCTTTGTCCTTGTCTTGATCTTTGTTTTGATCCTTATTCTGATCCTTGTTCTTTTGTTGCTGCTGTTGCTTTTTCTTCAGGTTCATCGCATACAACAGGTTGTACTTCGAATCCAGATCATTGGGATTGTTGCGCAGAGCCTCTTTATAGGCCTCAATACTTTCGTCCAGTTTTTGTTGCATCAGCAACGAGTTTCCAATGTTGTGGTAAGCCCGTGCTTTCTCCACCTTATCGGTACTTTTCTTGGCAATATCTTCGAAAGTACTTTGCGCCTGGTCGAACTTTTGTTGTTTGTACAGGGCATCGCCCAGGTTGAAGTTCCATTTCAAATCGTCGGGACGTTTGTCAATCGCACGGCGGTATGCGATCTCCGCTTTATTGTATGAAGCCGTGTCTTGCTTGGTCGTATCAGCGAGTGCCTGTTCGTAAAACTTGTTGCCTTGGCGAACAAATTTGCGTTCGTTCTGCGCTTGAGCGCTTATCCCCAGAAAGAGGAGTGCCAAACTGAAGAGTACTGTATAGAATTTTAAATTTCTTTTCATTTTCCAAATAATTTGATGTTTTTCAAATATTTGTTTTTGCGTTCCAAAACGAGATAATCAACGAACAGGAAGAACAAAGCCAATGCAATAAACCATTGATATTGCTCCGCATATTCGGCATAAACGACCGATTCCATTTCAGCACCTTCCATCTTGTTGATTTCGTCGAAGAGTGTATTTAAACCGACCTCAGCGTTATTCGCACGAACGTAAACCCCGTTACCGGCAGCTGCAATTTCCTGCAGCATTTGCTCATCGAGTTTGGTGACAACCACCTGTCCGTTTTTATCTTTCCGGAAATCTTTCTGTCCGTTTTCATAAACCGGGATTGGAGCGCCTTGTGGTAAACCCATCCCAATGGTATGAACAATGATGCCTTGCTGAGCAGCTGCAGTTGCCGCACCTACTGCGTCATCTTCGTGGTTTTCACCATCGGTAATAACGATGATGGCTTTGTTGCCTTCGAACTGCGGGCTGAATGAATTTGCGGCCAGGTTGATTGCTGCACCGATAGCAGTACCTTGTCGCGGTACAATATTCGTGCTTACCGAGTTCAGAAACAGCTTTGCTGATGCAAAGTCAGTGGTAATCGGGAGTTGCGTGTAGGCATCACCAGCGAAAACTATCAAGCCAATTTTATCATCATCAAGCTTGTCAACCAGTCGAGAAATAGCCCGCTTAGCGCGTTCCAAGCGGTTGGGCTGAATATCTTCGGCCATCATTGAGTTCGAAACGTCGAGCGCAATCATCAATTCAACGCCTTTGCGTTTTTCTGTTTTCAATTTGCTGCCAAATTGCGGTTGGGCAACGGCAAAAATGATTGAAGTTAGCGCCAGCATCCAAAGAATGAATTTGATGACCGGACGGTTGTTACTTGCGTTAGGCATCAACTGATTGACGATCTCCGGTTGTCCGAAGCGTTTTAGCGCTTTTTTACGCTGAATACGAATCGCGATAAAAAGTATTGCCAGGATCGGTATGATGATTAATCCATATAGATATTCGATATGTGCAAATCTGAACATTTCCATTTTTTATCAGCTTAAGGAATGTTACGGAATATTGTAATTTTCAGGAATAAGCCAGCCAGAAGGATCAGTCCGCCAAGCAAAGCAAAGCGTTGGTATTCCTCTTGTTTCCGGCTGTATTCTTTTACCTCAATTTTTGATTTTTCCAGTTTGTCGATGTCTTCATAAATTTTTACGAGCGACTCATTATTGGTAGCACGGAAATACTTACCGTCGGTAATATCTGCTATTTTTTGCAGCGTTGCTTCGTCAATTTTTACTTCTACATCGCGCAACTGTGTGCCAAACGGTGTTTGTACAGGGTAGGGCGCTGTTCCGATTGTTCCAACACCGATTGTATAAACCCGGATACCATATGTTTTCGCTAATTCTGCAGCCGTAACCGGAGCAATTTCTCCTCGGTTGTTTTCACCATCTGTCAGCAAAATGATGACCTTACTGATGGCATTGCTTTCTTTCAGGCGTGCTACTGATGTGGCTAGTCCGTTACCAATAGCCGTTCCGTCCTCAATCATGCCGCTTTCAATATCCTTGAAAAGGTTGATGAGCACTGCGTGATCGGTTGTCAGCGGGCACTGAGTAAAGCTTTCACCTGAAAATACAACTAAGCCCATTTTATCATTCGGGCGCCCGGCTATAAATTTAGTGGCGACATCTTTTGCAGCTTCCAAACGGTTTGGTTGAAAGTCACGTGCCAGCATTGAACTCGAGATGTCCAGTGCAACAACAATGTCAATCCCTTCTGTTGTTGAGTTTTCCCAACTTGATGTAGACTGAGGCCGAGCCAACGCAACAATTAGCAGTGCAACACCGGCCATTTGCAGTACAATAGGCAAATGGCGCATATAGTGTTTCCAGCTTTTTCCTAGTTTAGAAAAGCCCATTGTTGTGGAGTAGCGAATACTCGCTCCCGATTTTTGAAACCTGAAGATGTACCATGCCAACATGGGCACCAGCACAAATAGCAGGTAAAAATATTCCGGATTTTTAAATGTTATTCCGTCCATTTTTTTCTTTCTGTTTCGTAGAAAATAATTTTTGAACCTTCGAAATTTTCCTCCAAATCAAGGTGGAATCTTACTTCAGTTCCACTTCTTCGCCTTCGCGTTCGTCTTTTACTTCGATTTTGCGGTCTTCAAGTTTTGTGTCGTTCACAAAGAAGAAAGCATTCATCAAGCTGAGGTTGTGATCATCAGGCAGCGGCTGGTATTTGGCAAATTTTACAAGATCCGACAGCTTCAGAATCTCTTTTAACTGAGAAAAAGATTTTTCGGTGAGCACATCTTTCTGCTTGGTAAAAGCCTGAATAGTCTCATCCGAGGTATATTCCGGAGCATTTATGCCAAAGCGCTCTTTAATGTATATGCGAAGCGTATCAGAAACCCCACTGTAGAACAGTTTAATCTTATCCGGTTCCAACCAAAGCTTGCCCTCGCGAATATGTTCCAGTTCGCGCAAAGCCACAACGTGCGGAGCTTCCTTCGGTTTGGCCGCTTTCCCAAATACCGGTTTATTTTTCTTACGTCTTTGGAAATAGTAGAAAATGAAGAAAGCAATTGCCAAAATCAAGATCGCGCCGAGTATGTATGGAGAAGCTTCGGCTAAAGTTACCGGTGCAGCATAAGGGTGTTTGATGTCAGTCGGTCCTTTGGTTGTATCGATCTCCATGCCGTGAACAAAGAATTCGGCAGGGAGCGTTTCCATATCCTGCTGCAAGTTGTTCTGAACCAGCTTAAACTTAAACGGAGGGACAACATTGCGTCCGGTGTCAAAACTGGTAATCGTCAGATTTTTGATGATCTTTAGTTGTTCCTTTTCATCCAACTTGAAGGTGTCCAACGGCGACTGAGCCATTACCTCAATACCATTATCAAGGGTATCGCTGATCTGCGGAAATTCAACTTTGAAATCTTTTGCTTGTTCAACTTCCAATCGTAAATTTAGTTGGTCGCCAATCAATACATGGGTCGAATCAATAACGGCTTTCACTTTAATACCTTGGGCAAATAAGGAGCCTTGGACTAATCCGAGCAAACAAACAATTACTATTAATAATTTTAAACTTCTCATGCTTTATGCTTTTAATCCCCGTTTTTGGAACAAAGTCATCAGGGATCTGACATAGTCTTCCTTGGTGTTGATATTTGCATAATCGACACCACTTTTCTTAAACGTCCAATCCAATTTTGCGCTAAGATCGCGCCACCATTTCTCGTAGTTGTCGCGTACCTGCTTACTGCTGCTGTCTACCCATACGTATTCGCCGGTCTCTGCATCTTTTAGCTTAATCATGCCGATCGGGGGCAGGGTGGTTTCGCGTTCGTCGTAAATGCGCAAAGCAACTACGTCATGTTTGTTGTTGGCAATGGTCATTGCTTTGTCAAAGTCAGCTTCACGTTGAATGAAGTCGGAAATGATAAAGCAGGTGCATCGTTTTTTGATGGCGTTGGTCATGTAGCGCAGTGCCTCGGTAATGTTGGTGCCTTTATTTTCGGGTTCAAAATCAATCAATTCGCGGATAATGCGAAGGATATGTGATTTTCCTTTCTTGGGCGGAATGAATTTCTCAATCGTCTCGGAAAAGAAAATGACACCGATTTTATCATTATTCTGAATAGCCGAAAAGGAAAGAATTGCCGAGATCTCGGTAATGACATTTTTTTTGAATTTCTCAAATGAACCGAAATCGCGCGATCCACTGACGTCAATCAGCAACATAACTGTCAACTCCCGTTCTTCCTCGAAAATTTTGATGAAGGGCTTGTTGTAGCGGGCAGTTACGTTCCAATCGATATTGCGCACATCGTCTCCAAACTGGTACTCACGTACTTCACTGAAAGCCATACCACGACCTTTAAACGCCGAGTGATATTCTCCTGCAAAAATATTACGGCTCAATCCCCGGGTTTTGATCTCAATCTTGCGGACTTTCTTTAATAAATCTGTATGTTCCACTGGCTTTGCTTTTAGTTCAAAGTTTCATGTTTCAAGTTCAAAGTTTCTGATGAGCAAACTTTGAATGTTTATAAATGCAAATTCCCGAATGTCTTTTTCAAAACATAGAATCCGGAACTCAAAACTTGGAACTCCTATGGGACTTCAACTGTATTCAGGATATCTGTGATGATATCTTCTGTTGTAATATTATTAGCTTCCGCTTCGTAGCTTAGTCCGATACGGTGACGCAAAACATCGTGACAAACAGCACGAACATCTTCCGGAATCACGTACCCGCGGCGTTTGATGAAAGCATAAGCTTTAGCTGCCTGTGCCAAGCTGATACTTGCACGTGGTGAACCTCCAAATGAAATCATATCGGCATATTTTTCCAGTTTATATTCAGACGGAGTACGGGTTGCAAAAACAATATCAACAATGTACTTGCTGATTTTTTCATCCAGGTAAACATCTTTCACCACGTTGCGGGCTTTAAGAATGTCTTCCGGTTTCAATACCACTGATGGCTGAGGGAACTGTTTCAGTAAG
>QKCF01000355.1 GCA_003246935.1 Sunxiuqinia sp.
CAGCTTTTTTGTGTAACTTGTGCCGGTTAAAAAAATCCGGAGACGGGATTTCTATTGAATTGACTCTGTTATTATGAAGAAAATAGCTATACAAGGAATTGCGGGTTCCTTCCATGAAGATGCTGTACGCAAATATTTCGGTGACGAAGAAGTTGAAATCGTAGAGTGTCGTTCGTTTCAAAGTGTATGTGAACTGGTTGATTCCGATCAGGTTGATATCGCTGTAATGGCCATTGAAAATTCAATTGCCGGAAGTATTCTTCAAAACTATTCACTAATCCGCGATTATCATTTGCGTGTAATCGGTGAGACGTACGTTCATATTCAAATGAACTTGATGATGTTGCCCGGAGCAAAACCAGAGGACGTGAAAACCATTTATTCACATCCGGTAGCAATTCGTCAATGCGTTGAGTATATTGAAAAGTATTTCCCACAAGCACGGATCATCGAAAATCAGGATACAGCTATGTCCGGCAAAATAGTGTCAACCGATAAGTTGACCGACGCAGCTGCCATTGGTAACTTGCGTACCGCTGAAATTTATGGCTTGGATGTATTAGACAAAGGCATTGAAACCAATAAGAAAAATTATACCCGTTTTTGGGTGTTGAGCAAACATGCTAAACAAAACGGTGGAAATAATAAGGCTTCGTTAGCATTTGAAGTTGGCCATTACTACGGTGCATTGGCAAGGGTGTTGAATATTTTTGCAGAGAATGAGATCAACCTGCTTCGTATCCAGTCAATTCCAATCATTGGAAAACCCAACGAGTACACGATTCATGTTGACGTAGAGTACGACACGGAGCAGAATTATGAAAAAGCGATCCATCGGGTCTTGAAAAATGTTTCTAGTTTATCTATTTTAGGCGAATATGTTAGAGCAGAAATAGAAATCACTAACCAGTAAAAATATTGATATGAGTAAAATAGGATTATTTTTTGGACCAGAGAAGGGATCGGTTCACCGTGTCGCTGAAAAAGTAAAAGCTGCAATTGGCGCTGATTTGGTTGAAATGGTGTTAGTTCATGATGCTTCAGCTGCTGATCTTGAAAAATATGACAAGATCATCTTCGGAATTTCAACGGTAGGCAAAGAAACCTGGGATTCTGAATATTCAAATACCGATTGGGCAAAATTTTTCCCTGAAATATCAAAAGTTGATTACTCAGAAAAAACTTTAGCGATTTTCGGGCTGGGTGACCATATCACTTACCCTGCGCATTTTGTGAATGCGATGGGCCGACTTTACAGAGAAATTAAAAGTGCTACTCCTGAAGCCAAGGTTGTAGCCCCAGTTGATCCTTCAGTTTATGAGTTTGAAGAGTCAGACGCTGTGGTTGATGGTATGTTTGTTGGCTTACCTGTTGACGAAGATTTTGAGCCTGAAATGACAGATGAGCGTGTTGCTGCATGGTCAGCCGAAGTAAAATCGGCTTTCGGGCTTTAATTACCCATACAACGAGTGAAAGTCATTTTGTCTCGGAGTTTTTCGGTCAGATGACTTTCATTCTTCTTTATCGGCACTTTTTGCCGATCCCAAACGTATAGAAAAATGCCGTAACTATTGCGGTTCCTGTCAGATACAACGAGATGAGTACACCTATTAATCGTGAGTTAGTTGATCAATGTATTTCGCACTTGCGAATTGATGAAGTTGGAAATGCGACTATTCGCGAAGTTGTTGCGTTAGTGAACGCGATTGAAGAAGAAAGTCCGGAAAAGTTTATCCGGATGGAAATGGGAGTTCCCGGCTTGCCACCAGCGAAAGTTGGTGTGGAGGCTGAAATTGAAGCACTAAAATCAGGCGTAGCATCCAAATACCCCATGATTGACGGCATCAAGCCGTTGAAAGAGGAAGCCGCCCGTTTCGTGAAACTCTTTATGGATGTTGATGTAAAGCCCCAAGGGTGTATTCCGTCAGTTGGATCGATGCAGGGAACTTATTCTGCTTTTATGGTAGCCAGTAACCTTGATCCGAAGAAAACAACGGTGCTTTTTATTGATCCGGGCTTTCCCGTGCAGAAGCAGCAGATGATGGTAATGGGCTATCCATACGAAACATTCGATGTGTTCAATTATCGAGGAGAAGCTTTACGCGAAAAGCTGGAAAGCATCTTAAGTAAAGGTCACATCAGTTCGATTGTATATTCAAACCCGAATAATCCCAGCTGGATTTGTTTAACCGAGGATGAACTGAAAATCATTGGTGAATTAGCAACCAAATACGACATTATTGTGATGGAAGATTTGGCCTATTTTGCCATGGACTTTCGCCAAAACCTGTATACGCCGGGCGAGCCTCCTTTTCAACCTACGGTAGCGCACTACACAGATAATTACGTGTTGTTTATTTCGAGCTCGAAAATATTTTCATATGCAGGACAACGTATTGGAATCATGGTAATTTCCGATGCGCTATACAATCGCGATTACGAAAATCTGAAAACCCGCTTTCATAGTAATACATTCGGAAATACAATCACTCAGCGCGTGCTGTATGCGATTTCTTCCGGAACCAGTCATTCTGCACAGCATGCGTTGGCTGCAATGTTTAAGGCTGCAAACGACGGGCAGTTTAACTTTGTGGAGGAAGTGAAAGAATACGGCGAAAAAGCCAGGATCATGAAAGATCTCTTTGTTAAAAACGGTTTTCACATTGTTTACGAAAAAGACGGAGATCAGGCTGTTGCTGATGGTTTTTATTTCACAATCGGCTACCCGGGCATGACAGGTGCAGAATTGTTGCATAACTTGCTGTATTATGGAGTTAGTGCGATCACTTTGAAAAATACAGGCAGTGAAAAAGAAGGCCTTCGGGCTTGTGTTTCACATGTGGCGCGTACGCAGTTTGGCGATTTGGAGAAGAGATTGATTCAGTTTCACAAAGATTTTCCGATTAACTAATAAAGAAAGAGGGATAGTATGACCGGAATAGGAGCAGGGTACAAGCAAACATTCGATCAACTCAAGGAATTTTTCGCATCCAGGCAACCTGTTCTATTAAAAAAAGGAGAGGTGTTTCTGGACTATGGAGAACCGAACCGGAAATTAGGTCTGTTGTTAGATGGATTAATGTACGCTTCGTATACCTCAGAATCCGGACAGGAATGGATTTCCCGCTTCTTTTATTGCCCTGATAACGGAATTATCAGTAGCCACGAGACTTTTATGACTGGTAAAGAGTCGAACGAGATTATTCGGGCATACGAGGATTCTGAGCTGATTTATATCGACAGGAATGAATACGAAGACCTGTTGGATCAAAATCCGGAACTTCATCGCTTGGTTCGTATTATGGCAGAGGAGAGTTATGTCCAGGCTCTACGCCGGGTTCATAGTCTGCAATCGTTAACCGCTTCGCAGCGTGTTAAAATGTTCGTAAAAGAGCATAAAGAAATAGTCAGTCGCGTGCAACGCCAGCACGTGGCTTCTTACCTCGGTATTCACCGAAATATTTTCACCCGCATTCTCAATAAAATCTAGGTCCCCTTTTGCAACAATTGTTGCGGTTTGCACAATTTGTTTAAGATAGTTTTGCTCGAGCTTAAACGAAACGGTTTAGCAAGCATGACTTTTCATGTTGTTCGACACGTTGACAGTTTGTCATTTTTTATCTCCGAAATTATTGAAAACTTTAAGTGTCGATAGAAGAATGTTCGAGTAAAACCGCAAAATTATGGGAAAAGTAGTAGGCGCAGTCGTGGTCGACATTGAAGCTTGCAAAGGTTGCGGCCTTTGTGTGGTTGCATGTCCGTATCAGGTGCTGGCGCAAAACAAACAGGTTAATAGTCGGGGGTATCACTATTCGTTTATGGATAAACCGGAAAACTGCATCGGCTGTACAAATTGTGCAGTTGTATGTCCCGACACATGTATTACGGTGTACCGAACCAAATCGGTAGAAACTGTTTAATTAAAAACAAAAGAGTGATGGGAGAATTAAGATTAATGAAGGGAAATGAAGTGATCGCGGAAGCTGCTATTCGATGTGGCTGCGACGCTTACTTCGGTTACCCGATTACCCCTCAGTCGGAAGTAATGGAAACCTTGATGGCCCGCGAACCATGGGATGAAACAGGCATGGTTGTACTGCAGGCTGAAAGTGAAGTCGCTTCGATCAATATGGTATACGGTGCTGCCGGTACCGGGAAAAAAGTAATGACTTCTTCTTCGAGCCCGGGCATCAGCCTGATGGCCGAGGGGATATCGTATATTGCAGGGGCTGAGTTACCCTGTGTCATTGTCAATGTTCAACGTGGCGGGCCGGGTTTGGGAACGATTCAGCCTTCGCAGGCCGACTATTTCCAATCGACCAAAGGTGGTGGGCACGGTGATTACCGCTTGATTGTACTGGCACCGGCATCGGTTCAGGAGATGCACGACTTTGTAGGTCTTGCTTTTGATCTTGCCTTTAAATATCGGAATCCAGCAATGATTTTGGCTGATGGAGCGATTGGTCAGATGATGGAAAAAGTTGAGCTGGGGGATTTTGTTCCGCGGAAAACAAGTGCAGAAATTGATGCTGTTTATGGCTCGTGGGCAACTACCGGTAAAAAAGCATCGAGAGCGAAAAATGTAATCACCTCGCTGGAGTTGGATTCTGCGTTGATGGAGCAAAATAACCTGCGCTTTCAGGAAAAATACCGCAAGATGCAGCAGGACGAAGTTCGCTACGAGATGATTCAATGCGAGGATGCCGAATATATTTTGGTAGCCTTTGGATCTTCAGCCCGTATTTGCCAGAAATCGGTCGAACTGGCCCGCGCCAAGGGTATTAAGGTCGGTTTGTTTAGGCCAATTACCTTGTTCCCGTTTCCAACTGAGCCTATCGCTGAGTTAGCGAAGAAGGTGAAAGGATTTATGACGGTTGAAATGAACGCCGGACAAATGATCGAAGATGTTCGTTTGGCCGTTGGTTGTGCCGGCGAATCGAAACCTGTTCTATACTTCGGACGCTTGGGGGGTATTATCCCGACTCCGGGTGAAGTAGTTGACGCTTTGGAACAAAAACTGATTGGAGGCTAAACGATGGAAGTAAAAGATATTATCAAGGACGAAAATCTGGTTTACTCGAGGCCGAAATTGCTGACCGATAAAATCACGCACTATTGTCCGGGCTGTAGCCATGGCGTGGTTCATAAACTGTTGGCCGAGGTAATCGAAGAAATGGGTATCCAGGAAAAAACAATTGGCGTGTCGCCGGTGGGGTGTGCCGTTTTTGCTTATAACTATATTGACATCGACTGGCACGAAGCTGCCCACGGACGTGCTCCGGCTGTAGCAACCGGCATTTCGCGCGTAAATCCCGATAAGGTCGTTTTCACCTATCAGGGCGACGGCGACCTGGCATCGATTGGTACAGCTGAAATTATGCATGCTGCGAACCGGGGAGAAAATATTGTTGTGGTTTTCATCAATAATGCCATTTATGGGATGACTGGGGGGCAGATGGCACCGACAACGCAGATGGCACCGACAACTTTGTTGGGGCAGGTTACTGCAACAACACCGTGCGGTCGTGATTTGGCCCGCAATGGTTATCCTTTGAAAATTACTGAACTGATTGGACAGTTACCAGGTACGGCTTATGTTACCCGTCAGTCGGTTCATACGCCTGCTGCAGTGCGTAAATGCCGAAAGGCGTTGAAAAAATCATTTGAAAACGCGATAGCAAAGAAAGGTACTTCATTCGTCGAGGTGGTTTCAACCTGTAGCTCGGGCTGGCGTCTGTCTCCGGTTGATGCCAATAAATGGATGGAAGAGAATATGTTCCCGTTCTATCCTGTTGGTGATATTAAAGATGCCGAAAAGGCCGGAGCAGAATTATTCATGCAACAAAACCTTAAAAATTGCTAGATCATGACTGAAGAAATTATTATAGCTGGTTTTGGCGGACAAGGTGTTTTGTCGATGGGAAAAATTTTGGCTTACTCGGGTGTTATGCAAGGGCAGGAAGTTACCTGGTTTCCATCGTATGGACCAGAGATGCGCGGAGGGACAGCCAATGTGACCGTTATTTTGAGCGACAACCGGATTAGTTCACCGATTCTTCACGAGTTCGATACAGCCATTATTCTGAATCAACAATCGTTGGATAAGTTCGAGAAAGAAGTGAAGCCGGGAGGTACACTTTTGTACGATCCCAACGGTATTGTTCATCCGCCAACACGTACCGATATCAATATTTACAAGATTGACGGAACTAAGATTGCCGCAGAAATGGGCAACGTGAAAACCTTCAATATGGTGGTGCTGGGGGCTTTTCTGAAAGCAAAACCTATTGTTGGATTGGATAGCATTCGCAAAGGACTGGAAAAATCGTTACCTGAACGTCACCACAAGCTGATTCCGATGAACCTGGAAGCTATTGAGGCTGGTCAGCAACATCTGGAAGAAGTGCATGTACTCTGAATTTTTATTTTTATCACCTATATCGAAAGAGTCTGGCTGTTCAAGTCAGGCTTTTTTCTTTTTCGAATGAATTGTTGGCGTTATCGTTTAATAACGAGCTCCCGAAAGGTTGGTGAAGCAGTTATCATTTGATAACGG
>QKCF01000463.1 GCA_003246935.1 Sunxiuqinia sp.
CTAAACGATTGGAAATCGACTCTTATAAGATGGATGGACAATGTTCCTGTTTACGAGATCAGAGTTAAAACCAAATCTTTTTAAAAATGGAAAAAGCCTACAAGAATACCGGTTATTTTATGTTGATCCTGGTTCTTCTGTCTATTATCGGGTTCTACAAAACTTATTTCGGTCAAATTCCTGATTTTAATGAGAGTTTCACGGCAATATCTCACAGTGGCATTACTATTTTCCATCATCTCCATGTTGTTTTGGCTTCTCTTTGGGTCTTATTTCTAATTTGCCAGCCACTCTTAATTCGTCACGGAAAGTTTAAAATCCATAAAACAATCGGGAAGATTTCATATGTCATTTTCCCTTTGCTGATTCTATCGTTTATCCCGTTAATACTAAGTATATTAAAGTCTGATTTTCCTGGCCGTTCTTACGGGCCTATATCAAATAGTATTTTGTTGGTTCTCTTTTATTCATTAGCTGTTTACAATAGGAAAAGAACGCCCAAACATATGCGCTATATGATTGGAACCGCATTTGCTTTTTTGGGACCGACGTTGGGAAGGATCGGCAATCTTATACTTGGATTGCAACCTAAAATAGCAGATGGCTCTGTATACGTTATCGTGTATTTGATCTTGATTGGATTAATATTTCTTGACAGAAAGCAGGGCAAGAATTACAAACCCTACGTGGTCATTTTGGTTGTATGGGTAATTCGACAAACTGTATTATATATCATAACATGACTGGGATACGATGATCGACCAAACAATTATATATAAGTTCAAGGCAAGTCTGCATGGCCAGTTTGTTCAACCGGGCGATATGGATTATGATGATGCCCGCAAAGTTTGGAATGGGATGATTGACAAACATCCGGCTTTGATTGTTCGCTGTATTGATGAAGCTGATGTTGTGGCCTCCATAAACTTTGCACGGACACAAGAATTGCTTGTGGCTGTGCGTGGTGGAGCTCATAATGTCGCTGGCTTCGGTACCTGCAACGAGGGCATCGTTATTGATCTGTCACTCATGAAAAAGATTGAGATTGACGCTGAAGCACGTATTGCACGTGCTCAGCCCGGTTTGACCTGGGGGGAATTTGACAAGGCCACCCAGGCTTATAACCTGGCAACAACAGGCGGATTGGTAAGCACAACCGGTATCGCCGGCTTCACCCTTGGCGGGGGTTTTGGTTGGCTTGTACGAAAGTACGGACTGACTGTGGATAACCTGCTTTCTGTGGATTTGGTTTTAGCAAACGGCCAAAAGCTGACTGCCAGCCCTTCGGAGAACGCCGATCTTTTTTGGGTGTTTGCGGTGGCGGCGGAAACTTTGGTGTTATCACCTCATTCCGTTACCAGCTTCACGATGTTGGTCCCAATGTATATGGTGGGGCCGTCTTTTACCCGGTCGAAAAGGCTAAAGCGTTATTGCAGTTTTATCGCGAATGGACACCAACAATGCCCGACGAACTCTCTACGATGGTTGCTTTCCTGACTGCGCCTCCGGAGCCTTTCGTTCCCAAAGAGTTGGTTGGATCTGCGATGATTGCACTGGCCCTTTGTTATGCCGGACCGGTAGAAGAAGGTGATCAGGCTGTTAAACCATTGCGAAGCTTTGCACAGCCAGCGATTGATCTGCTTGGATCACATCCTTATCTTGGATTGCAAACGATGTTTGATGCATCTGCTCCCCATGGAATTAATGCCTACTGGAAGACCGAATATCTCAACGACTTGACTGACGATGCTATTGATGTTTTCGTTGAGCAGACCGCAAAAATGAAATCGCTTTCGCCCTTTGCAGCAGTTCATCTGCATCACTGGGAAGGTGCGATCAAGCGCGCGGATAAAGACGCAACCGCCTTTGCTCACCGGGATGCTCGCTATGTGATGAATGTTATCGGCCTTTGGATAGAGCATGAGAACGCTGATCAACATATCGCCTGGACGCGCGATTTCTCGAAGGCTATACAACCCTTTTCTACAGGGCAAGTGTATCTCAACTTTCTGGGAGAAGAAGATGAAGCGCGAATCAAAGCGGCCTATGGCGCAACAAGGTACGATCGGTTGGTCGAATTAAAGAACAAGTATGATCCCACCAATCTGTTTCGGTTGAACCAGAATATCAAGCCTTCCGTGTAATGGTCGCTGCCAGTCAACCCCGATAATTCTGAGTGTTAGTCTGCATAAGACCCGTTTTGCCTGTTGCTGTCCTCAATCTTAAGTTGTAACGATAAACAATGTTTTCCCGTTATAGTAAACTAACAGCTACCATTACACCGCTTAAAACAGACAAAATGAAACGATTAAGCTACCTCCTGTTTGTTATCCTATTTACCACCTTCATAACATCCTGCAATCATGTCAATCAGAAGCCGGAATACGGCGAAGCAGCGAAAGAATTAGTAAAGTTGCTCGATGGAAATCCGGACCTGAAAGCCATGTTGATCGAATCCCTTGAAAAAGCACATCAGATTAATCCGGATCGCAATACCAATCCGGTCAAAAACCTTGAAGAGTATTATGAGTTTGTTTCCTGGGCCGAAACCGCTATGCCCTGGGCACTACTGAAGAACAAGGAATACCCGGAGATATTCGATCATATCTTTCAAAGTATTTGTTGCTTTTATTTTTTGATCGATCAGCCTCTCCCCGAATTGGAAGGAAAAGGCTTGGTCAATAACTCCTTGCAGTATTACGAGCCTTTTGCCACCTGGCTGATTACCTTTAGTAAATCGTGGGGTAGTTATCTCGATACGAAGGATTCGTGGAATGATCAGTATTATCAAATGGCGCTGCATGATCCCAATTTTGGGTTGCAGCATGGCTGGTACGAAGATCCTTCAAACTGGAGCACATTCAACGAATTCTTTGCCCGGTATTTAAAACGCCGCGACATGCGCCCCATTGAGAGTCCCGAAGTAGATTCGGTTGTTGTTTCATTTGCCGATGCTGTGCCCCAGGGGGTATGGGCTATTGATGGTCAGTCGAATTTATTGGTTGAAGACGGGGTTCCTGTTAAGAGTGCAACAATCCGATCCATTTCCAAATTGATTGGCGATGATAGTGCATTTAAAGATGCCTTTGCCAATGGCACGTTCACCCATTCATTTTTGAATGTTAACGACTACCATCGCTATCATTTCCCGGTTGGTGGAATTGTCCGGGAAGTTCGGATTATTCAGGGAATCAACCCAACGGGTGGTGAGATCAGGTGGGATAGGGAAAATGGAAGATATGCCTTTAACCCGACAGCAAAAACCGGGTGGCAGTCGATTGAAACACGGGGTTTCGTGATTCTCGCAACCAAAGATTACGGACTTGTAGCCTTGCTCCCCATTGGGATGGCAGCTGTTGGTTCGGTCAATTTTGAAGCAACCATTGTTCCCGGTGCAGCGGTCGAAAAAGGCGATATGCTTGGTCATTTTGCCTTTGGTGGCTCTGATTTCGTGATGGTTTTTCAGGAGCAGGTACGCTTTACGCTGGATGCTCCAATTCAGGACGATAAGAAGTCGTATAAACACCAATTGATGGGCGAACGATTGGGCTACCTAACCAAGAAATAATCATACAATGAAAAGAGGTTTCCTATTGCTTATTTTGAGTACCTGGACGATTGGTTTAATGGCTCAAATCAATGTCCGCTTAAATGCCGATTCTGCGGACGTCAAAATAAGCAAGCACATCTATGGTCATTTTGCCGAACATCTGGGCCGATGTATTTATGACGGCATCTATGTGGGTGACGAAAATAAAACGATCACCACTATCGATGGCATACGCAATGACATTGTTGAGGCATTAAGAGAACTACACATTCCAAATTTGAGATGGCCGGGAGGGTGTTTTGCAGATACCTACCACTGGAAGGACGGTATTGGACCTAAAGACCAACGAAAACCGACTGAAAATGCCTTCTGGGGAAACCTGCGGGAAAGTAATGAATTTGGGACGCACGAATTTTTAGATTTATGTGAGCAGCTTGGCGCTGAACCTTATTTGGCCATTAATATGAATTCAGGATCTGTACAGGAAACGATGGAATGGGAGCAATATGTGAATAGCCCCAAGGGTGCGAGTTTTTTAACCGATTTAAGAGCCCAAAATGGTCGCGATGAACCATGGAATGTCAAGTACGGGGAATTGGCAATGAATCCTGGGGTTGCCGTGGCAATATGACCGCCGAATATTATTCGAGCCTGTATAATCGCTATGTTGCGGCATTAACCACTTATGAGACTTATTTTAAACCGGGGAATTTATACAGAATTGCTGTTGGTCCTTCGACTTACCTTAATGACACCACCTGGACAGAGACGCTTATGAAGAGCATTCCGATAGGAACAATGGAAGGACTATCACTTCATCATTATTGTTTGGTCGGTTGGCCGGACAAAGGTTCTTCTTTTGATTTTACCACCTATATCTACTACAAAACGATGCGATCTGCCTGGTATATGGATGAATTCATTACCCGGAATAGTAAAGTCCTGGATAAGTATGACCCTGATAAAAAAGTTGGGTTGATTGTCGATGAGTGGGGTGGATGGTATAACGAAGACGCTTCAGGCAATGGACTGTTATATCAGCAAAATACCATTCGTGATGCCATGATTGCAGGAATGACTCTCAATATTTTCAATAATCATGCTGACCGGGTACATATGGCTAATTTAGCACAGACTGTTAACGTGCTGCAAGCTGTTATTTTAACCAAGGGTGAGCAAATGATCCTGACACCGACCTATCATGTGATGAATATGTACAAAGTTCATCAAAACGCTACTCTTGTTCCTGCAGAAGTGTCAAACATGACCAACTTAACTGAGGGACAAATTCCCGCGGTATCTGTATCAGCCTCTTTGGATGCAATGGGTAAGATGCATATCTCTTTAACCAATATCGATGATCAGAATAGTCAGCCGGTAAAGATGGCGATCAATGGCTTCAAGATGAAAAATGTTACAGGTGAGATTTTAACTTCTGACCAGGTGCAAGACCACAATACCTTTGAAAATCCAACAAAAGTAGAACCGAGAGATTTTTCTGATATCAAAGTCCGCAACGGTAATCTGGAAGTAAACCTGCCCCCTGTTTCCGTCCTTGTTTTAGAATTGAAAGAATAGCGAATCGAACTCAATTATAAGTATAATGAACTGCTGCAGTGTGAATCCTGTCATGGCTTAAAAAGGATGGCGTTCGGCGATACAATCGAGCGGGAGTAAGGGATTGCAATAATTTTATCTTTGCAGCATGGAGAAAAATGCAAAACCGACATTGAGGGTGTTGGATGTGGTGGCTATTGTGTTGATCATCTTGGGCTTTGGAATTCTGCATAACAAAAGCAGAATACTCGAAATTGCCGGCAGTATTTTTATTGGCCTGGGTAGTTTGTATTTCATTGTCTTGCTGCTGCGGTCGTACAAAAAAACGGATGGCTCCGATCTGGATCTGTAAGTCG
>QKCF01000416.1 GCA_003246935.1 Sunxiuqinia sp.
TATAAGTAAAATCTGGTTAAGTTATGAAGCTCTCAATTGCGCCACTATCTTTTTGACATCTTCATTATCGGGATACAGCGTCAATATTTCTTCCCCAAAGCTCAGAGCTTTCTGTTCTATATTATTGTTGAGATAAAACTGTAGTAACTCCAAACGACTATTCAAATCATTTACCACTTCAATCTCTTTTTTGAGGTATCGTTCAGCTTTCCCTTTGTCTTTCATAAAATCGTACATCATGGCGATGTTGTGATTTACGCGAGGATATTTCGGGTCAACTCGACTTGCTTTCAGTAAGTATTCCAGCGATTCATCGTATTTCCCAATTTCACTGAGCAATAAGCCCAGCGAGTACAATGCATTTACATCTTCAGGCTGTTTGCTTAGGTATGTTTTGAAGCATTGCTCCGCCTTGTCATTCTCACCGGTCCGGTTATACAAATAGGCCAAATTAAGATTTACAAAGTACAAGTCCTGATCTTGTTCCATAGCTAATTTGAAGTACTTCTCAGCATCAGGGTATTGTTTTTGATAGTAATAGAAGTTTGCCAGGTTAATTTTCCCCGTCGGGAAATCGGCATTGTAATCCAGAACTTGCTTATGCTCCTCCAATGCCTTATTATAGTAAGCTTTATATTTTGCTGGAATATTTTCTACCCCAATTTGCACCAGGTTCTGTATTGCTGCCAGCCGCACAGCTTTCGTATCATCGGTCAATGCATTCAGTAAACGATCGATATTTTGCTCCGTAGGCTGCTGAAAAGTTAACAGTGCTGTTCGCCTGAATGACGGATTTGCATCACGAAGGTAGTTGTCAATTATTTCTCCTAACGAGTCCGGGAAATAAGTTCCCAAATCCTGCAGTGCCAGCCCCCGGATATTGGGTGGATAAAGATCATTACCCAAAATCTCTTTTAGCTCGCTTGCAGCTTTCAAATCACCATCCTTCGCTCCTGCAATGGCTTGGGAATAATGGAAACGTCGCTCTTTTCCATACCACTGCGTAATGTAATCATCAGACCACTTGTTTGACTTATCCACATGGCATTGGTTGCAGGCATTGGGCGTACCGTTTTTAATCGACAGGTCTGGTCTCGGAATCCGAAAGCTGTGATCATTTCGGTAGTCAACACCCATATAATAACGTCCGTGCATATGGCAGTTGACACATGCTGTTCCCGATCCCACATCAAAAACAACACCCGACTCGGAAACGACTGCTTCACCCGGCATTCCGGCACTTTTATGGTGATGGTGTGTATCGGTGTCGTAAACATCTTTCTGGTGGCATTGCAAGCAAAGCTTATTGCCGTCAAATAAGCGCTTACCACTGTGCACATTATGACAGTCGTTACATTTTATGCCACGCTGGTACATCTTGCTTTGCAAAAATGAGGCATACACGTAATCTTCATCCCTGATTTGCCCATCCACATACCACTCCGGTTCATCCGGCAAGTTCGGCACGCCATGGTCGTAAATGTTTTGTGTCGAGTACTCCATATCGCCAAAAGTCATTTTGCGCGAATGACACCGGGCACACAAATCAACATATTGCTTGTTGTCAATTCCGCTTGTTCTAACCTGCAGGCCGAAGTTTTGATACTCAGCCTGCGAGTATTTGGGTAACTGAGCCCACTCCACATGCCTGGAACCCGGGCCATGACAAGCTTCACAACTAACATCAATCTCCGACCAGGTTGTATGATAGGAATCCGTTTCCGGGTTATATCCTTTCACCAAATTTGTCGAATGGCATTCGGCACACATACCGTTCCAGGTCTGTGCCTGGTTGGTCCAGTGCAACCATTCCGTTGGAGCAATTACCTCTCCCTTATAAACCGAATCAGCCATATGATACCAGTTCTTGGCTACCGTATTCCAGGTTACCGGAAGCGTTTGAAGCCGGCCACGGTCAAACTCAACCAAATACTGTTGCAATGGGGTGTAGCCAAAAACATATTTAACTTCAAAATCATGCATCTGACCATCTTCACCGTCGCTGGTTACAACAAACTTTCCGTCTTTACGGAACATTTTATAGGTATGTCCCTGCGCCTGAAGTATCTGATCTGAAAAGTCTCCCAATACGGTTGAATCGCTGGCATAATCCATGGCATGATCATGATGCGATCCTTTCCAATCATTATACGCGTTTATATGGCACTCCTTACAAACCTGTCCTCCCACAAACTGTGGTTGTGCTTGGATAAGCTCTTGTGTTGGATCAACCATACTCAATTTGACCAATAGCAGAATCGGAAAAAGCAGGACAAGTACGATTCCCAACAGCTGGATTAACTTTTTATAGGTCTTGATTTCCATACTTAGACATACATTACTTGTGACTGATCAAATTTGCTGCGACGACAGGGGCGGCTGTTATCTACCAACACCTTATCGCCTTTAAAAGCAATCGGGTAATAATCCAGGGCACGGGTGGCTGGCGACATGATTACTTCTCCGCTTTTCTCAAAGGCCGAAGCATGACAAGGACATTCGAAACGATCGTGGTCTGCATTAAATTGAATGATACATCCCAAATGGGTACACCTGGAGGAAACAGCAATAAAACCGCCATCATCCAAGCAGTACAGGAAAAAACGGGCAGAACTGAAGGGGTAAACCCGGCCTTTTTCAAAAAAAGAAATGTCGCCGGCTTCGTAATAGTTGGTTTCATCCAAAGCGGTTTTGTCCAGTTTTAGGAGACGAAAAAAGACATACGCAAATTCAAGTGAAACCAGACTGTATACAAGCCCCTTAAAAAACTTTCTCCTGTCGATCTTTTTCATTGTATTCAATTTTTCTGCATTGCTATACTGCCTCCACCAACTGTTCTGAATCAGAAGATTAACTGCATCCCCTCTCCTCGCAAGAAACTTCCGACAAACATCATTACCAGGTAGGCTACAAGAATCATCGTAACCGAAGCTATAACCAGTTCCATTCGGTTGGCCTGCATTTTCTTCTTTAAGTAAAAGATGAATCCCCCTGCTGGCAAAAAGTATAACAGGACCGGGAACATACCCTCAGTAATTAGAACCGGTAACCCGGGAAACCAATGGTTAAAGTCAAGTAACAGGTCATCAATAAAAATCAGCAGCAATGTGAGAATGATTGTGAAAACAGCTGACAAAATGGTGATCCTTTTGCCTTTTTCCGAGAAAAACCAAACTCCTTCATTTACCTTCGGATAAGGTAAAAATGGGATCACGATAAACAGCTCGATAACAAACAAAGGGATTAAAAACGAAGCAAAGGCGGGGTGCATATGCATGAGCAATTCCTGAAATCCCATAAAATACCACGGAGCCTTACTGGGGTTTGGACTAACCAGCGGCTTAGCTTTATCCAGCAAGGGAGCATCAACAAAAAACGAAAAAAGTAACAAAACAGCCACGACGACAAGTGCCGTCAATGCCTCCTTATAAACCAGGTTTGGCGATGTATCTACTTTTTCGGATTTCTCAGCCGGGGCAATAGCCACTCCTTTTGCCTTACGAACCAGCCAAAAGTGGATGGCCATAAAAAAGACCATCAACAGGGGCAACAGTCCTGTATGAAAATTGTAAAAACGGAGTAAAGTTTCCTCGGTTACCGCCTCGCCCCCCCGGATCATATTCGCTAAAAAATTACCGACAAGCGGGATATAGCTCAACATGTTGGTCATAATCGTAACGGCCCAAAACGACAGCTGGTCCCATGGTAGCAGGTAGCCAGTAAAATTAGAGCTGACAACAAAAAACATCAGCAGCAAACCGTAAAGCCAGTTTTTTCTTCGCTCGTAGTAAATCGCCTGCGAATAAAAAACGCGAACCAAATGCAAAAATGAAACAACCACCAGCAACATGGCACTCCAGTAATGAAAGTTCCGCAATAGCTGACCGAAAATAACCTGATTCTGAAGCCTAACAATGGAATCGTAAGCGCCGGCACCCGAGGGTACATATGCAAAACGAAGAAGCATCCCTGTTACAAAAAGGATAACGAAAAGCAGCGCAGCAATACCACCAAAGCCAAACGTACGGTTAAACACAATCGCCCGGGATTCTACTTTCTTCGGGTGTAAATGCAACAGGAATTGGTTGATAGCTTTCGCCATCGATGGGTGCTTCATAACTTTAAGTTTGGTTGTTGGATAACAGCCTTCACATTTTAATAAAGATAACCTAAATTCATTATAAACAAATCAAGAGAACATTCTTTCCCTTTTTGACATTTTTTACCTGAACTCATGCTGCAATAAGAAAAGAATAAGCCTAACAACTTAATCCTAAATCATTCGAATAAAAGCCGTATTAAAACGGCTTTTATCAACTGAAAAAATCTACCAATGAATAAACTATGCTCCAAACGTTTATAAACGTTTATATGGAAGAAACTAATCTACTTGTTCTGCAACAATGTCTGAACTTAACTCAAAGCTTGCTGTGTTTCTGATATCCAAACTCGAAGCACCAACTTTAACCAAGTAGCTGCCAGATTCGGCCACCCATGCTTTACGATTTTCTTTATTTCAATTGCTGAATACCCTTTTGAGTCAGCGAAATCCAATGATGATTCTCCGTCAACATCAACCATACTAAGATCTGCTCCAAAAGCAACAAGCGTTTTTAAAACTTCCAGCTGACCTTCAGCAGCAGCCATCATAGCCGCAGTCCAATTTTGTTCTTTCTCTGTCAGATTGGGCTTTGCTCCAGCCTGTAACAAAGCTAAAACGGTATTTACAAAAGGTCCGCTTGAAGCATACATTAACGCTGTTCTTTGAATCTCGTCCGTAAAATTTACGTCTGCATCCCGATCAATCAACAGTTGCACAATTGCAGTATGTCCATTGTATGCAGCCAGCATTAAAGCTGTTCTTGTATTTTTATCCACTGTATTGGGATCAAACCCATTCTCCAAAGCGTCCTGCACAACTTGCATATTTCCATCAAGTGCAGCTTGAAAGATCTTTGCTTTGTCAAATTGTATGTTTTCTTTCTGCATGGACTCGGACACAACACCAGGCTGCTCCAATTTACTTTTTGACTTTGTATTGCATGACGCGATGATGATAACGACCAAGCATAGCCCAACTATCGTTTTTAACTTGTCCATTACTTTTTACATTTTTAATATTTAATAGAAAAAGACAGTGTAAATTTCAGAAATTCAATCTTATCATTCAAGGGAAAATGGGGGCAGGGAACTACCTAAACGATTAGGAATCGTAGGAAGTTCCCTACCGTCCTTAAAACATCGGTATTAATTTGATTTAGGCTTAAATTTTTCAATATTTCGATCAGGAGTTAATGCCTTTGAAACAGTACCGGCAATCAACTCGTTCGGCAGTTCAAATGTGGCTTCTTTCTTTATGCGTTTGGACGACGCCCCTATTTTCAATGTGTATATGCCGGCTTCAGCAACCCAAGAAGATCTATCCTCAGCAAATGAAGCCAAATCTTTTGTGGTGATTTCAAAAGTCAACACTTCTTTTTCACCTGGTTGGAGGAGCTTTGTTTTTCCAAAAGCCACTAACTCTTCCTCCGGCTTATCAATCTTCCCGAAAGGAGCACTGGCGTAAACCTGAACGACTTCACGACCGGCGATAACTCCTTTGTTTGTAATTTCAACAGAAGCTGTCAATTTTCCATCAAACTGATTCGAATCTAGTTTCAGGTTACTGTATTCAAAATCCGTGTAAGACAGACCATAACCAAATTCGTAGGATACAGGTACTCTGAAGGTATTGTAGTAACGGTAACCGACATAAATATCCTCTTGGTATACAACTTCCCATGGAACACGTTTCGAAAACGAGAATCCGGAAAGGTCTGCAGCATCATCTACCTCATCTGATTCAACCGCTATGCCCGGAAAGGTTTTTGCTGTTGGGGCATCATCGTATGAAATTGGAAATGAAACGGCCAATTTTCCAGATGGATTTACCTTACCGGATAAAACATCAACAACGGAATTTCCACCCTCCTGACCAGGTTGCCAGGCTAGTAATACCGCATCCGGAATATCTTTCCAACTTGCTGTTTCAATCACACCTCCAATATTCAAAATCACTATAGCCTTTTTTCCTTCTGCATGGAAAGCCTTAGAAACTTCCTCAATTAAGTCTTTCTCAACATTGGTCAAATAGAAATCTCCCTGGATAGCTTTCCGATCACCGCCTTCACCTGAATTTCGGCCAATAGTGATTAAAGCACAATCGTTTTCTTTGGCCATCTTCCGGGCTAAGGTTTGCGAAACTTTCATCTCGTCAACAGGCAGTTTAGCGCCCAGTATTGAAGTAATCCAGTTGTCAGACTTCTTGGCTTTAGCCCGTTCTTCTTTGATATACTTTTTATAAACGGTCTCCAGTTGAGCATCTGTTTCAAAACCACCATTGTCCAATCCTTCGGTTAACGACACAGTATACGCTTCATTCACGTCACCACTACCCGTTCCTCCGGCTATAAATTCATACGATGTATTTCCAAAGGCCGCTATTTTTCTCACATCCTTAGCAATTGGCAATGCCTGTGCTTTATTTTCCAACAAAACCATTCCATCTGTTGCGGCCTGGCGTGTCACTTGTGCATGGGCCTTTAGGTCAGGACTATTGGTAGCCTTAATGCCTTTGTAATTTGGCGTTTTCATCATGATTGTCAGGATTCGTGATAAGTTCCGGTCTAAAACCGCTTCATCCAACGTTCCTTCTTCCACCGAACTAATCAGTTTTTTAATTTGATCTGCAATTCCTGGCATAATCAAATCATTTCCGGCTTTCATTTGCGCCACTACATCGCTTCCACCGCCCCAGTCAGTCATAACGTAGCCTTTAAATCCCCAGTCGTTACGCAAAATCTTTGTTAACAGATCCTCACTTTCGGAGGTATAAACCCCATTTAACTTGTTGTAGGATGACATTACAGTCCAGGGTTGAGCTTCCTTGACAGCGATTTCAAAACCTTTAAGATAGATTTCCCTTAAGGCTCTTTCGCTTACAATCGTATTCACAGACAAACGGTTTGTTTCCTGGTTATTCGCAACGAAATGCTTTATTGAAGTACCCACGCCGTTTGATTGAATTCCATTGACCATAGCAGCTGCAATTTTCCCGGTCACCAAAGGATCTTCTGAATAGTACTCAAAATTACGTCCACAAAGCGGATCGCGTTGAATATTCATTCCGGGAGCAAGCAGTACGTCTGAACCATATTCCAGCACTTCATTTCCCATGGCTTTTCCGACTTCATAAACGAGATCGGTATCCCAGCTGGACGCTAATACCGTTGCAATCGGGAAAGCCGTGCAATAATAGGTGTTTGAATCGTTCTCCCGTTTAGGTTGAATCCGTAATCCGGCCGGGCCATCGGACAAAACCTGGGAAGTAATTCCAAGAGAAGGGAATTCAGCGGTAAAACCAGCTGCACCCGGTAAATAAGTTCTTACGTGTTCTACCATTTTATCGTAGTCAGGATCTCCGTATTCTGCTGAAAGAAAGCCATACTGCGCTGCTATCGAATCGGGAAGTTTCATATCAAAGCCGGTCCCGATTAACAATTCTGCCTTTTGTTTTAAAGACATCTTCGAAACGATCTGCTCTACTTTTTTAGCATCCTGATCTTGTTTAGCATCTGTAGAACAAGAGATTAAGTTAAGCACCAAGATAAGTATGATTGGGATGGGTATCCATTTACCGATTAGTTTAATTGTTTTTTTCATAGCTTAGATTTTTCTTACTTGTATTTCTCTATTTTATAATTAGTTATGCCAAACCAATTTAATCCGAATGCAAATTCATACGCATTGCCTTCTAACTCTGCGTTACAATGCAGATACCTTGCTTTTTCTTCATTCTGCTCTTCCATTGCTTTCATATTAGCTGGCATTTGAATTTCAAATTGGATTCGTTTTTCACATTCGATAAGATCCGCAGGCAAGCTCCCGAAAGTATTCCTCCAAATGAAGCTTTACTGTAATATTCTACACTTTTGCAGGGCCGCGAAGTAGTTGAAACCTGTTTTGAACGTTACATGCCAAATAACCGTGCCTACACGGTAACGAGAATTATGCCGGGGGAAGCTCCTCCTTGTGGCTTCCCGCCGACATAAAATCAAAACTCAATGTTTCTGAAAAAAAAGTGTAAACTATATGAAAAAAAATAATCTCTCTTATTGGCTTTTTTAGCCTTGATAAATTTCATAACTGAAAGTGACTGATGTTTTCCTGCATCTGATTTATTTCACTTTCCATTTTTCAGTTCACTACTTTTGAGTCTTCAAATACTCTTTATACAATCTCATCATCTCTTCTTGAGGAAGTTTCCAGTATTCAACCAAAGGATTGGTTTTAACTTTCTCGTTATACTCCTCAATGAATTTTTGATTTAATGAGTCATTATCTTCGTACTTCACTCGTAATGCGTCCAATTGTTTATGAAGGTCAGCTTGAACGTCGGCGTAAGCAGGATCACCATAAATGTTTTTCATTTCGCTTGGATCTTTTTCCAGATCGTACAGTTCCCATTTATCCAGGTCGTAGTAGAAATGGATCAACTTATATTTAGCGGTGGTGATACCGTAGTGACGTCTAACATCGTGCTCTGAGGGATGCTCGTAGTAATGATAGTAGTGCGCTGTTCTCCAATCTTTAGGTGTATGACCTTCTAAAATAGGGACAAGACTTGCTCCTTGCATATCTGAAGGCACTGGTGCTCCAGCTAGATCTAAGAACGTTTCCGCAAAATCCAGGTTTGAAACCAAATCTTTATCATCGACAGTTCCTGGCTTAACAACACCATCCCACTTAACTAATAAAGGTGTGCGCAAAGACTCTTTATACATCCATCTTTTATCGAACCAACCATGTTCTCCTAAATAAAATCCCTGATCAGAAGTATAAATTACAATTGTATTTTTATCTAATCCTGACTCTTTTAAATAATCTAACACTTTACCAACTCCTTTATCAACTCCTGCAATACATGCAAGATAGTCTCTCATATATCTTTGGTATTTAAATCTGGTTAAATCATCACCCTGAGGATTATCTTTCTTAAATTTCTCATTAATAGGACCATATACTTTATCCCATGCAGCTTGTTGTTCTTCTGTAAATCCGGCTTGTGGTTTATCTGTAATTTTACAGTCCTGTTCCATCTTCATGGCTTTAGAAATGCTCATGTAATTCATTCCGGCAACTTCTCTGTTTCCAGAATAATCGTCAAATAATGAAGCGGGTTCAGGAATAGTTACATTTTCGTACATACCTAACTCATTAGGTCCAGGTTGCCATGGACGGTGAGGTGATTTATGACCTAAGAATAGCATAAAAGGTTTGTCATCATTTTTAACCGAATCCATAAAGTTGATCGCTTTATCCGTAATGATTTCTGTTGCATAACCTTCTAGGGTATACTGACCTTTTTTATTAATGAACATGGGATTATAGTAAGAACCTTGTCCCGGAAGTATATCAACATAGTCAAAACCTTTTGTAGGTGTTTGGCCTAAGTGTAATTTACCTAATACTCCCGTATTATAACCGGCTTGTTGAAGCAATTCTCCAAAAGTTTGCTGGTTAAAATCAAACTTTGAGCCGAAAGTATTGTCGATAAATCCATTTTTATGGCTGTATTTACCGGTAAAAATAGTCGCTCTCGATGGTCCACAGATAGAGTTTGTTACCAAACAGTGATTAAAACGGACTCCGTCATGTGCAATTCTATCAATGTTTGGAGTTGGAGCGACTTCGGCCAACCGGCCACCGTAGGCACTGATTGCCTGGTAAGCATGGTCATCAGATATTATGAAAAGGATATTAGGCCGTTTTGACGGCTCCTCTGATTTATGTTCGCCTCCTTTACTTTGACAGGAAAACAGTAACAAGAAACTTGAT
>QKCF01000342.1 GCA_003246935.1 Sunxiuqinia sp.
CGAATACATCCTATTCATTTCATAATGAATTGATGGATCGGGAAGAGAAAAGGCTGATGAATCCATACTATGTTTTGGATACAGTTGCCATGAGAAATGGTGTTCACAATGTGTTTGACTGTACAGATTGCCACTCGTTCGAGTATTCAACTTATCCCCATCAGGCTAATTTGAAATTGGAGCCGATGTCAACATGTTTGGATTGCCACGGAGGAGATGAGTCCTTCGCTACTTATCAGTTTGAAAGAATTGATGAAGAGGTGCAGAAAAGCGTGCATTATAAAGTGTATGGGGAAAGTTTTAGTTGTTCTAAATGCCACGATCAACACACCTATCGGCCGATTGCCCGTAATGCTGATAACGTTAAGGAAATTGCAGAATACAGCAACAAGATGTGCTTAACTTGCCATGCCAACATGCAGCGCTACGAGATGGTTGCCGGGCACGAGAAGCCTGAATTGGTTCAGGTTCACCGATGGCTGCCCAACCAGCAGTTACACTTCGAAAACGTTCGCTGTATAGAGTGTCATACACAGGTTACTGATAGCTTGATGGTATCGCACGATATTTTGCCTAAAGAACAGGCTGTTCACAATTGTGTGGAGTGCCATTCCGGAAATTCGAAGTTGAAGGCATCTTTATACAAATACCAAAATTTACAAAAACGCGATGATGCTTTGGGAAATATCATTTCAAATGAGTCATATGTTATCGGTACGCACCAGGTTCCTTTACTCCAGAAAATAAGCTATATGATTTTGGTACTTGTATTTGCCGGAATTGGTATTCACTTATTCTTCCGAATCTTAAATAAAAAGTCAAATAATGGAAAATAAAATATATTACTATCCGGTTTGGTTGCGAATTTGGCACGGCGTGAACGCCATTGGAATTATCCTGTTGATTATTACGGGCGTAAGTATGAATGCCGGAGTTGATTCGTCGTTTCTTGTTTCATTCGATAAGGCGATAGATATTCACAATGTTGCGGGAATTGTGGTGACCATTAATTACCTGATCTTCTTTATAGGTAATCTGGTTACTTCTAATGGTAAATTTTACATCGTGAAGCCGAGAGCTTTTTTGAAGCGGCCGATGAAGCAGGCCTACTATTATGCCTGGGGCATGTTTCATGGAATGAAAGCACCTTATCCATTATCTGAAAAACGGAAATTTAATCCGTTGCAAAAGTATACCTATATCGCAGTAATGTATTTTGTTTTACCCTGCGTTATTATTTCAGGATTTGGCTTACTGTTTCCCGAAATTATTATTGAAAAAGTATATAACGTGAGTGGGATCTTTCTGACTGCTGTTTTTCATTCAGCATTAGGATTTATCATCTCAATCTTTTTGATCATTCACCTGTACATTGCGTCAATTGGTAAAAATCCACTGGACAACTTTAAAAGCATTTTAACGGGTTGGCACCATGCGTAAATAGCTCTATGGTGATGCTTTAAGGAGGAGAGTGCTCGAAGATATAAAAACTAATAAGAATTAATAAGATAGATAGGTTGAGTTCGGGAAGAGGCGTTGGTAAATTAAACACATTAAAAAATGGGGGCCGAAAATTTGGACATTCGAAAGCTACCAGGAAAAAGTAACGTCGGATTAAGATTTGTAATCCGGGTGTTACTTTTTTTGCTTGTGGCGAGCCCTCATCTTATATCAGCGCAAACAAACGATGATTGTCTCATCTGTCATGATGATCCTACATTAAATGGAGTGGTTGCAGGTCGAACAGTCTCCCTGTATATTAAACCAAATGCTCTGTTAAACTCGGTGCATCAGGATATAGATTGCACATCGTGTCATCAGGATGCTGCCGTGGAGGAGTTTCCACATCCCGAAACACTGGCTCCCGTTGATTGCAGTATGTGTCATAGTGAGGAGATGGATGATTTTTTATCCGGCATCCATGGCCGGGCTTATAAAAACAAAGATAGAAATGCGCCGGTATGTAAGGATTGTCATGGTAGTCATCAAATTCTTAGTGCAAGCAATCCAAAGTCATTGACTTACAAGATGAATATTCCTTTCCTGTGTGGGAAATGTCACCAGGAAGGCGCTCCCGTTTCTAATAGTTACAATATTTCGGAGCACAATATTATCGAGAATTACAGTCAAGGCATTCATGGTAAGGGGTTGTTTAAGAGTGGACTGACGGTAACAGCCACATGTAACAACTGCCACGGGAATCATTTAATTCTTCCACATACCGATCTTAGGTCAAGCACCTCGCCTCGAAATATTGCGAAAACTTGTATGCAGTGTCATGCGTGTCATGCGCGTATTGAGGACGTTCATCTTAAGGTGATCAATAAAGAACTGTGGGAGAAAAAACCGGGTGCCATACCTGCCTGTACCGATTGTCACCCTCCGCATAAAGTAGAACTAAAAAATATTTTGGAGACCATTTCAGATAAGAGCTGTTTGGTTTGTCATGAGAAAGCTGATCTTTCAAAAATCGTCGGTAGTGATACAATCTCGCTTTACGTTGATGTTACCCAATTGGCAAAGTCTTCACACAACAATATCACCTGTGTTAAGTGCCATTCCGATGTTACTGCAAATCTGAAGCGGCCTTGTGAGTCGGCAGGTAAAGTCGATTGTTCCAATTGTCATGCGGAAGAGGCAGATGTTTATTTTTCAAGCGGACACGGTCAGGCCTATTTTAATAAGCATGAAAATGCTCCTTATTGTACAGATTGTCATGGCACCCATTTGGTCAAACTTGTTTCAGACGAAACAGCCCAAGTGTTCAGATCTTCAATTCCTCAGCTGTGTGGTTCCTGTCATCGCGAAAATGGTCGTGCGTCGGAAAGTTCGGATCTTAAAGAGCAAAATGCGATTGCAGATTACTCAACGAGCGTTCACGGAAGAAGCTTGGAGAAAAAGGGATTATTATCAGTGGCAGTATGTATTGACTGTCATACTGCTCATGCTGAATTAAAGGAATCTGATCCTCGTTCATCCGTCTATCCGGCAAATCTGGCTGCGACTTGTGGTCGTTGTCACAAAGGAATCTATGACGAATATCGGGTCAGTGATCATGCCTATCAAGAGAATAAGGAAAACATGGAATTTCCAACCTGCGAGACCTGTCATACGGCGCATCACATTTCCGAGGTACACCAGGATAAGTTTATGACTGAAATTACAGCACAGTGTGGAAAATGTCATAAAGAGCTGGCAGATACCTATTTGGATACTTATCACGGCAAGGCATATCAGTTAGGGTATTTGGATGCCGCACGTTGTTCTGATTGTCACGGCGCACACAACATTCTGCGCATGGATAATCCTAATTCGACAATTGGCCCGAGAAATATCGTGCAAACTTGCCGAAAGTGCCATGCCGATGCCAATATGAAGTTCACAGGCTACCTGACTCACGCTACCCACTATGATCGAAGTAAATTTCCGTGGCTGTATTACACCTTTTGGGCGATGACTACTTTGTTATTAAGTGTATTTGCATTTTTCGGACTTCATACTTTACTATGGCTTCCTCGCTCTATTGGAGCAATGATTCAAAAGCGAAAACACAAGAGAATAATAGGGGCGCAATTTTACGTGAGAAGATTTTCCAAAAGTCAGCGTGTTACTCACGTCTTTGTAATCGTCAGTTTTATTTTATTAGCTCTGACGGGGATGATTTTGAAGTTTGCGTACATGGAGTGGGCGAAGTTCTTGGCGGGAGTAATAGGCGGTGCACAGGTTGCAGGTGTCGTCCATCGGCTGGCAGCCATGACAACTTTTGGTTATTTCATCTATCATCTTGTTTCATTAATCAGAATTAAAAAGAAGAAAGGGATAAAGGTAAGTTCGTTCTTGTTTGGAAGCCACTCGTTAATGTTTAATCGACAGGATCTTCGGGATTTTGTAGCATCGCTAAAATGGTTTATCGGAATCGGCCCTAAGCCGGCATATGGTCGATGGACCTATTGGGAAAAGTTCGATTATTTCGCTGTTTTTTGGGGTGTTGTTGTAATCGGATCAACAGGTATGATGCTTTGGTTCCCTGAATTTTTTACCAGGTTCCTACCTGGTTGGCTAATTAATGTTGCTCAAATTATACATAGCGACGAGGCTTTACTTGCTGTAGGGTTCATATTTACAATTCACTTTTTTAATACACATTTAAGGCCAGAGGCATTTCCAATGGATACTGTGATTTTTACCGGGTATGTGCCGTTGGATGAGTTTAAGCAAGATCGTCCCCGGGAATATCAAGAGCTAAGCGATTCTGGGAAACTGGAAAAAGAGATCGTGAAAATGGATTTCTCTCCGAAAAAATTGAGATTAATCAAGTTTTTAGGTGCGATAGCGCTATCGCTGGGTGTTATTTTGGTGATATTAATCATCTATTCATTGATCTTTCATTGAGATTTTAGGCAATGATGAAAGATTGGGGTTTGAGGGTCATAACAGGTATTGGTGTATCTATGGTGTTGTTCGATAGTATTTTAGTTTCGATTTTTTATCGGATATATTTGGGAAATATTAATAAAGTATATAAACATATATTCATTATTTGTCGTTCTGTGGAACAATTATAAATTAAGTAGTTAGCTTGAAATATTGGGCTATTTTTATCAAAATTGCATGGGATGACTATACCTAACTCAAAGAATTAAATGCTATGAAACTTCCATCATCAATTAAGAATTGGATTTCTATTACAGGAGCAGTATTAGCCGTGTTCAATTTGGCTTCGATACTTTCATTAATGCTGTTGAACTATTTTTTCGGATTTGGAGGCTCGTATATTGGACTGTTTATTTACATCGTGCTGCCGGTGTTCATGATTGTCGGCTTGTTGCTGATCCCAATAGGAATGCGGATTTTTCGAAAGAAGGCCCGTAAGGCCGAACTTGAAGGGAAGGCGTTAAGCTGGCCAGTTATCGATTTTAATAATCTTGCAGTTCGCAATGCCTCAATCATATTTGTGGTTGGTACAGTTTTTTTGCTGATTATTTCTTCAATGGGAAGTTATGAAGCTTTCCATTACACGGAATCTATCGAGTTTTGTGGTAAACTATGTCATCAGGTGATGGAGCCGGAATACACTACATATCACGGATCATCGCACGAACGTGTGGCTTGCGTTGAATGTCATGTGGGCTCGGGTGCAAGTTGGTATGTGAAAAGTAAATTGTCCGGTCTCTATCAGGTATATTCAGTTTTGGCTGATAAATATCCTACGCCTATCCCTACACCGATTGCCAATTTGAGGCCAGCACGGGAGACCTGCGAAGAATGTCACTGGCCTGAAAAGTTTTATGACTGGAAACTGCGGATTCAGCATTCTTATGTGGCAGACGATGAAAATACAGAGAACATTATACAACTGAGAGTCAAAACGAGTTCAAAAACAAATTCTCACGGAATCGAAAAAGGCATACACCAGCACATTAGTCCGGACGTAAAGATTGAATACAAGGCAACGGATGATAAGCGACAGGTAATTCCTTGGGTGAAATATACCAATACAAAAACAGGAGAGGTCCAGATTTTTACAGATAGTGATAATCCAATGAGTGGAGAAGAATTGGATTCACTTGAGACTCGTGTGATGGATTGTTTGGATTGTCATAATCGCCCGTCTCATGACTATAAGGTTCCGCAAAACTTTATCGATAAGTCCATAACTGAAGGAAAAATCTCGAAGACATTACCGAGTATTAAATTGTTGGCAATGACTGCGCTTAATCAGGACTATCCAACAAAAGATAGTGCCTTTCTTGCTATATCGACTCAGGTAAAAGAGTATTACGAGATGGTTGATCCTGATATGTTGGAAAGCCGGGCAAGTGACATTAATCAAGCTATTGCCGAAATTCAGAATGGTTACGCAAACAATATTTTTCCGGCAATGAACGCAAGTTGGAAGTCTTATCCTAACAATATTGGGCATATGGAAGCGGATGGATGTTTTCGATGTCACAATGATCGGCATTCAACCGAATCGGGCAAGTTGATATCTAAGGACTGTAACTTGTGTCATGATATACTTGCCCAGGGAACGCCAGATAATATGCAGTACTCATCTTCTTTTGAGTCACTGGAGTTTGTGCACCCAATGGATATCGGAGAGGATTGGAAGACAGAAAATTGTTCAACCTGCCACTCCGCGCTTTATTAACAACAGACTGTGTCTGAAAAACGGTTAAAATGTTTTGGCTATAGGTAATTAAGTTATAAATTTAAAGGCAATGGCAACCTAAAGTCTGGCATGATTTCTGAAATAGTTAAATTAATATAAGAATCGACTAAATTTTGAGTTATGAATTACAAAAAATTGATGCTTTTATTTGGACTGATTTTAATGATCGGTTCATTTGCGTCAGCACAGAGTTTTAAGTATATTGGTGCTGCTAAGTGTAAAATGTGTCACAACAAACCTGCTACCGGCGACCAGTACGCTAAATGGGCAGCTGGTCCTCATGCCAAAGCAATGGAGAGTTTAAAGGGAGCAGATCACGAAAATCCGAAGTGTATAAAATGTCACTCAACGGCAGCAAGTGTTGATAAGAGTTTGGTTGCGACAATCACGGTAGAAGAGGGTGTGTCTTGTGAATCATGCCACGGACCAGGAAGTATCTACAAGTCTGCAGGTATTATGAAGAATCAAAAATTGGCGATGACAAAAGGCTTGATTATGCCGACTGAGGAAGTTTGTAAAAAGTGTCATAATTCGGAAAGCCCAAATTTCAAAGGATTCAATTTTGAGGAATTTTCGAAAAAAATCGCACACCCGGATCCTACTTTAAATTAATTTGTCTACAATCTAAAACCTTGAAAAATTCCTTTGTTTATCGATAAGACAAAGGAATTTTTCTTATTACCCCAAGGGACAATCGTAGAATCAAATTGCCCATTCAATACAAACAAACAATTATGAAAAAAATATCAGCTATCTTGTTTTCCATGCTGACTACTTCTTGTTTGCTGTTAGTATTTGCAATTGCTATTGCTTATGCTACTTTTATCGAGAATGACTATGGAACACAAACGGCTCAAATCCTCATATATCGATCAACCTGGTTTGAAATCCTTCTTTTGTTGACCGGGATAAATTTAGTCGGTGGTCTTTTTTATTATAAAGCCTTCAAGCTTAAGAGATGGAGTATGGTCTTATTTCATCTTGCATTCATTATCATACTTGTCGGGGCAGGTATTACCCGGTTCTTTAGCTACGAAGGATCTTTTCACATCCGAGAAGGAGAGCAAAGTAATCAGTTGATAACCAGTGATACTTATCTCCAACTTAAAGCTACTGATGAGGATGGAAATGTAACAACTAAGGAATGGCCTGTAGAACTATCGCCTTACACTTACCTTAATTTCGAGGAGAATTTTAGCTTGGGCAATGAGAGCTTATCGCTAAAACTTAAGGATTATGTGCCAGCAGGTGAAGCAAGACTTGTGGCTGATGAAACAGGAAAGCCGATTGTAGAGTTGATCGTTTTGGATGGGGGGATTCGAAAGAGTGTTACACTGGCTCAAAACGAGTCTGCTGTTTTCGGTAATTTTCAGATGTCATTTGAAGGGACAGATGATCCGAACACAGTAATGATTAAACGATC
>QKCF01000076.1 GCA_003246935.1 Sunxiuqinia sp.
TTGATGGTAACACCTTCTTTTTTTACTTCTTCACTCATAATACTATGATTTTGATATGTTAGGGTGCATACAAACATGCACCTGAAAGAATCATCAGGATGAATCGATAAGTCAGCTAAGTGAGAATTTCCAGGTTCGGCTTAGTTGAAGTATTGCGGGTGTATCTTGTCGAAGATTGGGTAATTCTGAGGAAGCAGTTCTCCTTTCTCAAACTTCTCAATCATTTCGCCGGCAATGCTTGTATTGTTCGGGTGGTTGGGCAGATGCCCGCGTTTAAACCATCCGGCTTCAACGATTTCGATATTGTCGATCATGATCGGTTGTTGATCATCAGCTTCAGCAATAAACCCAACCATTAACGAACCCGACATTGGCCAAGGCTGGCTTTTGTAATAGTGCAGCTTTTTAATTTCGAGGCCGACTTCTTCTTTGATCTCGCGGCGAACAGCCTGCTCAAGCGTTTCACCCACATCAACATAACCGGCAATCAAGGCAAAGCGGTTGTTGGTGAAGCTGGCATTTCGGGCCAGCAGAATTTTGTCGCCGCAAAGGATGGCTGTAATCACGGCAGGCGATATTTTCGGGAAGGCCAGGTTATTACAGCTAGTGCAGGCAATAGCCCGTTCGTCGGCTTTCGGCTTCATGGGAGAACCACATTTCCCGCAGAACTTGTTTTGTTCGTACCAGTTCTTCAGTTGAAAGGCAGCCAATGCAGTCCAGGCTATTTCTGCCTGATCGATAGCCCGCATAAAGTTCATGTCCCTATACTCTTCGTCAAACGAAAGAACTTCGGGTTTTTCCCAAATCAAGAAGCAGGAAGCGTCGTCGATGGTAAACAGGAAGATAGGCTCTGCTTTCGCGGAGAGTGTGCCAACATCCCTTTTTTGAGGGACTGCCAGCTTTTCGCCTTCTGCCTTAACCAGCAGCTGATTGCCTTCGAAGTAAAACAACCAGTCTGTTTCGCTAATGGGCTGATTAGGCTTGTACTCGTTGCTAAATTGGTGAGGGAAAATATCTTGAATCATGGCTTAAACAAATTGAATTGCCCGATAAAATTACGCACGAGCGCGCATCGTTGAACTTTAATTGGCTGCGAAAAAGCGCTATTTAATCTAGACTTCAGATAGGCGGAATTGGTGGCTAATGGTTGGGCTGGTAACGTTAAGTCAATGTTGAGGTGAAATGCCGGGGATAAAAGCTTTGGCGATTCTTGATACACTATCTTTGTCCTTCGTGAGAGACAGTATATGAGTAGCGGAAAGATTGTCGATATGACCGAAGGGGCGATAACGCCCCAAATCATCAATTACATTGTACCGTTGATCATCGGTAACCTGTGTGTGTTGACCTATAATATGGCTGACTCGGTTATTGTTGGTCGTTTTATCGGTACGGACGCCTTGGCGGCTTTAGGTGCAGCCAGTCCGGTGATGAACATTATGCTTTTCCTGATGGTGGGGATCTGCCTCGGCATGTCCATCCTGATGGGGCATTTTTTTGGTTCGGGCGATATTCCCAAGCTCAAGCGTGAGATCTCGACTTCGATCATGGCCGGAGGGGCTTTTACTCTTTTCATCGTGGTGATGGGGCTTTTCTTCTCACGCGACATCCTTTGGATCATGAAAACACCCGACAAGATTCTGGGTGACGCAACAGCCTATCTGCAGATTATTTTCGGCGGGCTGGTGTTTTCCTTCATCTACAACATTTACGCATCCACCTTGCGCAGCATGGGTAACTCGCGGGTGTCGCTTTATTTTCTGATTATTTCGGCGGTGCTGAATATTCTGATGGATATCCTTTTCGTGGCTGTCTGGAAGTTTGGTATACGTGGAGCAGCTGTTGCCACCGTGATTGCTGAGTTATTGTCGGCCGTATTCTGTATGGTGTATGTCCATCAAAGGTTCCCGATTTTGCGCTTTGCCCGGCACGAGTTTGTCTTCGACCGGGGCCTGCTTCGGAAAACCATTAGCTTCAGTGCAACGGCAGCGATGCAGCAAATTACCCTGCAAATCGGGAAGGTGCTCATTCAAGGCGCGATCAATCCCTTGGGCGTTTATACTATCGGAGCCTTTAACGCCGTCACCCGTATTGACGATCTGATCATGGTTGTTCAGCAAAATATCGGCCACGGGACAACGGGTTTCATGGCGCAAAACCATGGAGCCGGCAAGTTCGATCGAATGCGGCGAGGATTCATAACCGGACTGAAGCTGGTGTTGCTATACACAGCTTTGCTGATGGTGCCCGTATTCCTTTTTGCACCGCAGCTGGTGGGGGCTTTCATTACCGATCATGATCCGCGCTTTGTTGCGCCGGGTGTGGAATATCTTCGAATCATGGCCTTTTTGTACCTGCTGCCGGGATTAACCAACCTGATTCAGGGTTACTTTCGTGGTGTTGGCCGGTTGAAGGTTACACTGGCAGCAACAACGTCGCAGATGCTTGGACGGGTTATCGCAGCTTATGTCTTAGCGCAATATTTTGGGTTGAGAGGAATTGCCTGGGCTTGCTTGGCCGGCTGGATCTGCATGCTGAGCTATGAGATGCCGATCTTCAGCAAGTCGTGGAAGAAAATTTCTTTGTTATCAAGATCCTGACAAAAGACTTGTGGTTTTCGGGAGTCCTCGATCTTTTTATCTTTGGGGCAACCTAAATCATTATTCCGTGAAGTATACTTATTTATTCGTGGTTCTGGCTGTGCTGGCTTCGGCTTGCAGCAGGCCGGAAAAGAAGGCCGTGTCGTTGATTCCATATCCGGCACAGCTCGAATTTGAAAGCGGGCAGTTTGAGTTACAGCCCGACACCCGGCTCGTTGTTAACGACCAGGGGAAGTTTAGTCATGAAGTCGGCTTTCTGCAGTCGCTCATGCAAAAGGCATTGGGACAATCGCTTGCTGAAGGTGAAGGATCTCCGGCTATTGAAGTGCTCTATTCCGATACGTTCTCAGTCCCTGAGTCGTACGCACTGCATGTCAGTTCGAGTAAGATAACGTTGGCCGCCGTCGATGCAACAGGTATGTTCTATGCCATGGAGAGTCTGAGACAATTGCTTCCTCCGTCGATGGAGGATGGGGAGTCTGTCGCAGATATTAAAATCCCTGCCATAAGGATCTCCGACAAGCCCCGCTTTGGTTGGCGGGGAATGCACTTGGATGTGTCTCGGCATTTCTTCTCAATTGACTACCTCAAACGCTACGTTGATCGTTTGGCGCTGTATAAGTTGAATAAGCTGCATCTTCATCTGACCGATGACCAGGGATGGCGCATCGAGATTAAGCAATACCCGCAACTAACCGAGCAAGGAGCCTGGAGAAGATTTAATACACAGGACTCAACTTGTATTGAAAAAGCCAAAGAAGACAGTATTTACGCGCTCGATCCCAAGAACATTGAAGTGCGTGACAGCGTTCCTTATTATGGTGGCTATTACACACAGGAGCAGTTGCGCGATCTGGTGAACTATGCTCAGGAGCATCATGTGGAGATCATCCCGGAGATTGATATGCCGGGGCACATGATGGCAGCCATCAACATTTTTCCAAACCTGTCTACAACCGGAAAGTCGGCTTGGGGCAATGTGTTTTCGACGCCGCTGAATCCGGTGAGCGAGGATACTTATACCTTTATTGAGCATGTGCTGGATGAAGTAATCGACATCTTTCCTTCAAAATATATTCATATCGGTGCCGACGAGGTGGAAAAGATTTCATGGGAAAACTCGAAGGAATGTCAACAGTTCATGAAGAGGAACAATATCACTGATTTCAATCATCTGCAAGGCTACTTTGTTGATCGCGTTGCCAAATTTTTGCAGGCTAAAGGGAAAGAAGTCGTTGTTTGGGATGATGCGCTGGAGGGCGGTATCGATTCTTCGCTGCATGTGATGTACTGGCGAAACTGGGTGGCTGGTGTTCCCGAAAATGTCGTGCATAATGGGAATGATTTGATTTTAACGCCGGGCGATCCCTTGTATTTTTCTCGTCCCGATACGCGCTTGTTCAGTGTCTACAACATGAAGTTGCAAGGGGCGAAATTCCCGCTCGACAAAATAGATCAAATTAAGGGGCTGCAGGCATGTGTTTGGACAGAAACGGTACCATCCGAGCAGGTGGCCGATCAGTTGATCTTCCCTCGTGCACTGGCCTTGGCGGAACGTGCCTGGACGGATAGCAGTGTCTTGAATTGGGATTCCTTTAAGTTGCGGGTGAAAGATCAATTGAAACGACTGGACAAACTAGGCGTGAATTATTATTACAAGCCGACAGCCGAGCTATTGCCTTTTATGGATGTGGATACGGTGCAGCATCGCATTGGAATTACCTTCGAAAGTGAAATCAGTCAACCTACGATTTACTATACCACCGACGGATCGTTGCCAACTACTGAGTCGAATTTATATACCGGTCAGTTTTTCGTTACAGGCAGTGCTTCTATCTGTGCCGCTGTGTTTAAGGATGAAAAGTTAACTGAGCCTGTGTTGCGTAAGCAGGTGGATTATCACAAGGCGCTTGGCAAGCCGGTTAAGTATCAGCAAGCCTGGAATGTTGCTTATCCGGCGGGTGATGCCGGTGCTTTGACCGATGGCCTGCGTGGTGGCGATAGCTACAACGATGGCAAATGGCAAGGTTTCACTAACGACCTGAATGTTATAGTTGACCTTGGTAAAGCAGAAGAGTTGAATTCGTTCTCAGCGACCTTTATGCAGATAACTGGTCCTGGAGTTTATATGCCGGGTTCTGTAGAGGTTTCTGTTTCGGCAGATGGTGAAAGCTTTAAAAAGGTTCTCGATCTTCAGAATGATATCCCGACCGATGAGAAGAAGCTGGTGTTTAAAAACTTTGCCGGATCGCTACAAGGCGAAAACGCCCGTTACGTGAAGGTTTTGGCTAAGAATACACAAAAAGCGTTCTTATTTACTGATGAGTTGGTGATCAATTAGTCAGCACGATCGAATTGCAAGAAAGGAGGGTATGCCTGTTGTGGGCGTATCCTCCTTTCTTGTGACTGGCTGTTGGCGGAGGTATTTTGTTTGTGATTATACTTATCACAACAGGATGGTAAACCTGGAAAGCTGCAACGCGGAATCCGGTTGAGGCGTTGCGTTTCGAGTAACTAATTTTGGGGTGTTTTACAGAATAAAGCCTAACTTTATAGCTGTAGACTAACTTTTCTCACCTCAAAAACCAAAATAGATGAAATGGTCAAAAGCCTTTAGGCAGCTATTTACACTCTGTGCTTGTGCCTCGTTTTTTGTATCCTGTTCAAATCAACAAACATCGGTTTACCAAACTTACCCGGCTAATGGGGGTACGGAGATATGCCCCGATACGCATCTGAAAATAACCTTCAAGAATATTCCGGAGGTTGGAGAGCGAGGAATGATTCGCGTTTACGATTGGGAAACGGACGAGTTGGTTGACTCACTGGACTTGAGCAT
>QKCF01000390.1 GCA_003246935.1 Sunxiuqinia sp.
GAAATCTTTACCGGAGCACTGCAGGACAACGACAAAGGTATTATCGTTGGACGCCGTTCATTTGGTAAGGGTTTGGTACAAGAGCAAATTCCTTTTACCGATGGCTCGGCATTGCGCCTGACAGTAGCCCGCTACTATACTCCGAGCGGACGTTGTATTCAAAAACCTTACGATGAAGGCAAAGAAGAGTACTACCACGACCTGATGAACCGGGCGGTACACGGAGAACTGGAAGTCGCTGACAGTATCCAATTCTCAGACTCTCTGAAATACGAAACAAAAGGCGGAAGAACAGTCTACGGTGGTGGTGGAATCATGCCCGACTACTTTGTTCCCATGGATACTACAGGCTATTCGGATTATTACTCGCAGATAACTCAAAAAGCTTTGGTTTACCACTTTGCTTTCGATTACACTGATATGCACCGCCAGGAATTGGAGCAGCTAAAAACACCTCAGGAAATCATTCGTCACCTGCAAAAGCTCAAAGTGATGGATCAGTTCGTAAGCTACGCTGCCGGGAAAGGCGTTAAACGCGATACGGAAGGACTGAAAATATCAGGTAAAATCATTGAAACCCAACTCATGGCTTACATTGCCCGAAATGCAATTGGCGACAAAGGTTTCTACCCGATTATTCAGCAAATCGACAAGACGTTACTTAAAGCAATCGAGCTTTCTGAAGCAAATCAATCGCTCTCTCAACTTTTGACTGTAACAAAATAAAAGCTCAATCGTCATATGGGGTAAATGTACTGAAAACCCCATGACCGTTGAAGAGTATAACGAAGCCGCAAACCAGCATGCCGATGGTGTTTTTCGATTTGTTCTGAAAAATATTCGCGACGAAAATAAAGCGCAGGATATTGTTCAGGACAGTTTCGAGAAACTTTGGGTGCATCGCGAGGATGTATCCGGTGATAAGGTGAAAGCTTACCTGTACTCAACGGCCTACCATCGCCTGATCGATTTGGTGAGGAAAGACAGTCGCTTGAGCATTGTGGATGAAATTCGATCTGACGAAACTTCTACTCAGCAATACAACGACGTGCAGGAGGTCCTGAACAAAGCCATCCAGTTACTCCCCGACGATCAGCGTTCGGTGTTGTTGTTGCGCGATTACGAAGGCTATTCCTATAAAGAGATCGCTGATATTACGCAACTAAACGAGTCACAGGTAAAGGTCTACATTTACCGGGCGCGGGTTTTTATGAAGAATTACATTGGCAAAATGGATGTTTTAGTTTGAGAGTATGAAAATTGACCGGTCAAATTACGAAAGCTATTTTATCGACTATATCGACGGCACTTTGGCCGACGACTTGGTTGATGACTTGCTGGATTTTCTCAAAGAGAATCCCGATTTGGCTGAAGAATTGAATGCTGTCAAATCAATGACGTTGGAACCACCGCAAAGCAGCTTCACAGCAAAGGAGAGCTTATACAAAAACGCAGACGATATCTCCGACAGTTTCGAAATGCAGGCAGTGGCCTACCTCGAAGGCGACTTAAAAGAGAACGTCCAAGAGACGTTTTTAAAAGAAATAGCTGATGATTCCGATAAATTGAAGACCTTACATCTACTTCAAAAGGCCAAACTGACTCCCAATTTTGCGATTGAATATCCGAATAAAAAAGAATTACTCCGCCGAAAAAACAGAGCAATTTACTTCTGGGTACCACGGGTGGCAGCACTATTACTTGTTTTCTTTTCGGTATGGGCAATTGTCCCCCGTAATCAACGTTCAGTGACCGACAGTCAGCTGGCAGATCAAATGCAAGTCCAACAAACACCACCAAACATCGATTTAACCATCGAAACACGCGATAAAATAGCTTCAAATGTGGAAGAACAGTCTCAGGTCGAAGAAACCTTTGAAAAGCCAGCAAAGTCCGAAAAAATAACAGTTGAAGCTAAGCCGGTAAAACGTATACTAGTACAACCTGTAATTACTGAAACTCAGGCCCCGGAATTGTTTGCTATACACTCTCCCGTCCCGGAACAAATTAAGCCGATTAGGGCCGAAGTTGAGCCAGTTCAAATGGAAATCAGTAAACTACAAATTCCGTCGGTGGCTAAAGAGCTTGTTCCCAAACAAGCAACAGTTACGGTTGATGAGTACCTTGCACACAAAATCATCAATGCGCCAAAAGGTGAAAGTTTCACCTTCAATAATTTAGCCAATGCGGGCTTAAACGCGGTCGAAAACTTGTCGAACGAGCGTTTTAACGTTGAAAGAACCGAGAACGGTAAACTCAGGCAAATCAAATTTGATAGCCGCCTGATCGCCTTTTCAATTCCTTTCGGAAAAAATCGCTAGTCCTGTAACAAACCGGAAAGTCTAGCCGTCATAGGGGCAAGAAAACAGAAACACAAAAAATTTCGACCTATGAAAAAGATAATTTTACTTTTAGCAGTTGCCTTACTTTGCGGACAAATACACGCGCAAGACACCACACAAGTTAAATTGACTACCAAAACAATCGTTAGTGTAAACGAGGAACCAACCAAAACCAAGGTGACTTTACTCAATGATAAAATCAGCATCGAAGACAATATGTTGAGCGATACAACGACCATCCGCGTGGGACGTCGAAACTATCAGATTATTGAAGGACACAACGGCACCCACGTGAATGTTACCAAAGACGAAAACTGGAAAAATGAATGGCGTAAACGTAAACTATTCAACGGACATTGGTCTGGTTTCGAATTAGGTGTAAATGGCCTTGCAAATCCGGATTACAGCATGTATGCCAACCCGAACAACGAGTTTATGGAATTGCGACAAGCAGCGTCTTTAGAAGTGAACATCAACTTTGTGGAGTACAATATTTGCCTGAAACCCGATCGTATCGGTATTGTTTCCGGCCTTGGTTTTCAATGGAACAATTACAAATTCGATAACCCGATAACCCTTGATAAAATGGACGATGGCATCATCTATCCAATCACAATAGAAGAGAACAACTACAAGAAATCGAAACTCACGGCATCGTACTTAACCCTACCTTTAATGCTCGAATTTCAATTCCCGGTAAACGACAACACCAATACCATGTTCCTGAGCGCAGGTATGGTTGGTGCGCTTAACCTGGGTTCGCACACCAAAGTGAAAAACGATCATTCGAAAGACAAAGACCACGGAAGCTTCAACATCAATCCGTTTAAATATTCAGCAATTGCCCGTATCGGATTGCGCGATATTTCATTCTATGCAACCTACAGTTTTTCCAGCTTATTCAAAGAAGACAAAGGTCCTGAGCTATTCCCCTTTACCATTGGCATTAGCCTGGTAAACTTTTAGAAATAACACTCAGAAAACAGAAACGAAAGATCTGCACCAAGCAGGTCTTTTTGTTTTCAGCCGGAAACCACGTAACTTGAATGACAGTATAAACACATCAAAAACCGAAATTGATGTTTACATTTGTACAAAAGCCGAATTCAAAAAGATAATACTTGTGAAGAAAAGTTCCCTCATATTCCTTTTACTGCTCTTGTTTTCAGCCTTTAGCTCACTGCAAGCACAGGAAACGAAAACAACTGGACCTCAGAAAATAGAGCAGGACTCAATTCAGGAACCACTACGATTTGACCTCATTAACGGTGAAGGATTTAACTTTTGGGAGAACCGTTTTAAAGGAAACTGGGCGGGTGTTTTTTTCGGGGTAAACGGATTTGCTCAGGCCGATTATTCCATGTACCCTGAAAGTGACGATGGCTTCATGGAACCTACTTTGTGGAAGTCGAATTGCCTAAGCATTAACCTCATTCAAGCTTCGATGCGTCTGCAACGTAACCGCAATTTTATTGGACTGGTTACAGGAATAGGCGCCGACTTTCAATCGTACCGACTCGATGATTCCCACAGCATCCAAAAAGGTCCGGGAAAAATAGAACCAGTGCATTTGGAAGATAAGAATAACCTAAAATCCAAATTTTCATCAATCTACCTGAGCACACCCCTTTTAATCGAGTTTCAGATTCCCGTGGGAAACTACGACAACCGAATCTATTTCTCAACTGGTGTTATTGGCAGCGTGCGTTTGGATACGCATACCAAGATAAAATACAAGGTTGAAGGCAAAAGGAAGAAATTGAAAGAACCCGATAACTACTACCTTCGCGATATTCGTTTTGCCGGGACCGTACGCATGGGTTACCGTTGGATCAACCTGTTTGCAACCTACGACCTTCAGCCCCTATTCAGAGATGGGCGCGGCCCGGAGTTATACCCGTTTACAGTGGGCATCGGTCTGGTAACTTTCTAGGCTGAAAAGCTGATAAATTTCTATTCACTTCGCACGAAAAGCTTTAAATTAGCACTAAACTGAAAACACTGTATAATGAAACTTTTACTAAGCAGTAATTCGACGATGCCGGGTGAAGAATACCTGGGATTTCCGATTCCACATATCCAATCTTTTTTAGGTGATAAAGCCGTTAAAGCGCTTTTCATTCCCTATGCGGCAGTTACTTTCAGCTTCGATGAATACGAAGAAAAAGTGAACGAAGCATTTCAGCGAGTGGGTCACAGCGTAGTCGGTATTCACCACTTCGACAATCCAGCCAAAGCGATTGAAGAGGCTGAAGCCATTGTTGTTGGCGGGGGAAATACCTGGCAATTGGTGCGCATGCTGCACGACCAAAACCTGATGATGGCCATCCGTCGGAATGTTCAAAGCGGAACGCCTTATATTGGCTGGAGTGCCGGCTCAAACGTAGCCTGTCCCACTCTGCGCACAACCAACGATATGCCGATTATCGACCCAACAAGTTTCAACACAACCGGTTTGGTGCCGTTCCAAATTAATCCGCATTACATGGATGCTAACCCGGAAGGACATGCAGGCGAAACCCGCGAACAACGAATAGCCGAGTTTATTGCCGTCAACCCGCTGACTTATGTTGTTGGATTACGCGAAGGAACCCTTTTGAAATTGGAAAATGACAAGCTGGAATTGATCGGTAATCGCTCAGCCCGTATTTTTATGCAAGGCATGGATACCTATGAGTTGAATCCGGGCGATGATTTAAATTTCTTGCTGAAATAGACGAGACAAAGATTAGATAAAGGTCACCCCGAACTTGTTTCGGGGTCTTTTTTTGCCATGCGCTCCCGAAGTAAGTGCGCTACGAATTTCTATAAGTTTACTTTCTTAATTGACCGCACCGGGTACCAAGCCGCCAAAAAGCCAATAGCGAGAACAATCAGCACGGTTGCCAACACATCGAAAGCCTGCAACTTCACCGGGTAAGCCGAAATCGCAAATGCACCGCCTCCGGGCAGTTTTAAGAGCTCGAAATGAGTCTGCGCCCACACCAGCCCTACTCCGCCAATTAAACCGGCGACAGCGCCTGTAATGGAGATCAGCCAGCCTTCGAATAAAAAGATTCGGCGAATCAGGCTTTG
>QKCF01000183.1 GCA_003246935.1 Sunxiuqinia sp.
GCATATCCTTGGCTGTCGACAGATGATCCGACTTTTGAGCGTAGCTATCCGTTTAGTTCATTTGCCCGGCAGTTTGAGGTTTACACCGTGAAATTTTTTGAAGGAGAAAAGTTTATCGGTTTTTTGATTTACTCGTTGCGCGACGGACATTTGAAGTTGCTTTATCAACATTTTTTGAAGGATATTTCTGAAGTAATCGCCGGTTTTTTAATGGCAGTTGCTGTCGAATCAAATATCGAGATGGCAACAATTCTTAAGCCTGAAATAGCAGCGTATATGAGAAGGCCCGGCAATCCATTTTTGTTTTCAACAAAATTTTTACAGATCATTATGACGAGTTGGGCTAAGTTGCCGCAATACAGTCTGATTCAACCTGCTGAAGGGGATTTTATCTTCACTTGATTTCCCATCAACGGGAAAAATTGATTATTTTCGGCAAAAATTTTTTGACATGAAGATTTACAACCTCAGCGAATCAACTTCAATCTTTAACCAATATATTTCCGAAATACGTGATGAAAATATCCAGCGCGATCCGCTTCGTTTTCGAAGAAACCTGGAGCGTTTGGGAGAAGTGTTTGGTTACGAGATTAGTAAAACACTTGACTACAAAGTGTCTGATGTGAAAACGCCACTAGGCATTGCTCAGGTGCCGGTTTTGAAACAACAACCTGTTTTAGCAACCATCCTGCGAGCAGGTTTGCCTTTGCAGCAAGGTTTATTGAATATTTTCGACAAAGCAGAAAATGCTTTCATTTCGGCATATCGTAAGTACGACGAGGAAGGCGAGTTTCACATTGAATTTGAATATTTGGCAACACCCGATTTGAGTGATAAGGTGTTGATGATTACTGATCCGATGTTAGCTTCGGGAGCATCAATGGAGATTGCTTATAAAGCAATGATGCAAAAAGGTGATCCGGTTCACGTGCATTTGGTTTCCATTATTGCCAGTCGCAAAGGAGTCGAGCATGTGAAGCAGCATATTAAAGCAAAAAATGTAACCTTATGGGTTGGTGCCATTGACGAAGAGATGACGATAAAATCATACATCGTTCCAGGTTTAGGTGATGCTGGCGATTTGGCCTTCGGCCCTAAAATTGATTCACATTAGAGAATATTGTTACGAAAGATATTGAAGCCGGAATGTTCCGGCTTTTTTTACGCCTTTGTTGCAAGCACCGCAAATGTCATCGGAATTTTGTTTCCCATGTGCTCGATCCTGTATTTATTCCTGCCACAGGAAATCGTTCTGTTAAAACAATTGTAGGGCGAATAGTCGAACTCCTCAAAAGCCTTGATTGTCAGTTTGTGCTTGATTAGGCTGTTGAGCACCTCGCTGGTTGGATGGTTCCAGCATACCGATTGTAGTTCAATTGGATCTCGGTCGGTGTAAGTCCCTTGCTCGGTTTCCACAATCGTTTCGCGGTTGAAATAGTCGTACTGAATGTGTGTGAAATCAGCATCAAAAGTCCATACAAACGGGTGAAACTCCACCAGTAATAATTGTCCTCCGGGACTGAGGACGCGAGAGATGACCGCCGCCCATCGATCCAAATCAGGCAACCAACCAATTACACCATAACTTGTGAAAACCAGATCAAATGTTTCGTCAAGCTGATTAGGTAAATCGTATAAATCACAACAGATAAACTTCACATCCTGTCCACAATCCTTAGTAAGTTGTTTGGCTCGTATGATCGCCTCGTCCGACAAATCGACTGCCGTAACCTTAGCACCCATCCGCGAAAGCGAGATACTGTCCTGCCCGAAATGGCATTGCAGATGCAACACTCTTTTGCCTTCAATATTTCCGAGTCGCTCCAGTTCGATGCTTTGCAACGAGCTACTTCCTTTAATAAAATCGTTTACTCCGTAAAAATCCGAGTCAAAATGAATGGCAGTTCTGGCGTTCCATAGTTTGCGGTTGATGTCAATGTAATTTTGATCCATGTTTGTTGTTTTGATAGGTGCATCAAGGTATTAACTTTGCGCAACAAGGACAAATACGATGATGACAGAATTGAGCGAAGAACAACGACAGGCTTTTTTGAAAGCTGCTGCTTTATGCAGCCGGGCAGAGAAAAGCCCGGGAGCGATACAGAAAAAGTTGATTCAGTGGGGGCTTTCAAACGATAATGCCGAGCCGGTGATGAAGCAACTTTTTCAGCAAAAATTTCTGGATGAAGAACGCTTCGCCGCCAGCTATGTGCGTGATAAGTTTCGTTTTAACCAATGGGGGCGGGTGAAAATTGCTTTTCATCTAAAAGCGGAAGGTATTTCGACTGGAATTATTGCTGCTGCCATTGATGAGCTAGAAGGAGAAGACTACCGCGAGACACTGAAGGGCTTATTAGTAGATAAGATAAAGAAAACCAAAGCCGCCAATCAATACGATCTGAAGGCGAAGATTTTTCGTTTTGCGCAAAGCCGTGGTTTCGAGCAGGATGTGATTTGTGTTCAATCAGATCGTCAAATCAAAATAAACTTGTTTGTTTGGTTGTTTGTTTGAGTTAGCACGGGATGTGATTAGATTGGCGCGGGAAAGAAATCTGTCAGAGATTAAATTCGGTGCATTTCAGTTTTCAATATTAATCAACAACGGTTTTATAGCCTGATTGAAATCTGTATTTTTAGGGAAAGGGGAAAAGCCTCTTTGTAGGTTTGTGAAAAAGATTTAAACGACTTGAGAATGATTCCATTTAC
>QKCF01000272.1 GCA_003246935.1 Sunxiuqinia sp.
TAAGATCGAAATTCCAAGCCAGATCGTTTATTTTAGCGGATACTCCAACGCCCCTCAGCTACGCCTTTTAATTCACGCTAACGCTGACTCGCGAATCGATAGTATCGTGGTACAGTATTATAGTACCTTCAATAGAGATTATAATGATCCCAGGCCGACAATCTCGTTTAGCTACAACGAAATGAATATGGTTGACACCGTGCGGTTTCCTTATTACGATGTGAAAAAGGTATTTACCTATAAAGCAGGCACGACACAGCTCGAGACGGTTGAAGAGTGGCCAATTGATGCAACTGCGGAAACAGTGCAATCAGGTGATATTGTGATTGAAGCATCTAATTTTAGCTATAATGAGGTGAATCAGCCGGTATCGTACTTTTATAACCCATCGTCCTATATGGTGAATGATTTGCGCTATACCGATCCTTTTGGATTGGGTGAATCTGTAGGCATTGAATATTACAAAGGTAAAGTCAATCTTTCAGCCCAGGCGGCTAATCGTAGCTACTACGATACTTTTGCTCCTGTGTATACTCCAATAAACATGCCGGGTTTACCGCCGACCTTTAATTTCGAAGAGGGAAGCTTTGTACAGGACATGATTAATTTACTTTGCTTCAATACTTATCTGGCTCTCGAAGTGAAAGATAAGTCAGGCGATGTAGTATCAGAATACTCATACACGACGAATGAGGATGGATCTCTTAGTCAGGTATTCTTTCAAACGGTAAGGTTTGGTAATGAGTACACCGATTCCTATACAATGATTTACGAGTAATTTTTGCGATAGAGGAGCTGGCTTTTTAGGAGAGAATCACAAAAAAGCCAGCTTTTTTTATTTTCCGCATTTGCAAGTATGGAGAACCTTTGGGGCTCTGTGTATGCAATAGTTTATGAGTTTCAGCTTAACAAACCGCTAGTTTGTTAAGCTGAATTTTTTTTAGTCGTTAGCCAAATATTCTCTGAGGCACCTTCTTGTCTGTTTAAAAGGTTGGGTATTCACCAAACGAAGTGGACGCAATGATTAAAAATCGATCAAAAAAAGGAATTCGAGTCTCGTTTGCACCAAATGATTGATTTTGGCCATTGTTTGCGAAAGACAATTTGGCCTGAAAGCTAGATCAGTCAATTACAGAAAGTAAAACGTTGCAGGGAAAGTCAGCTCATTTAGTAATGAACTGACTTTTTTTTTGATGTTGTTGTCACTCTCCATCCTTGTTTTTCGGTCTTAATAGTAAATCACATGAGCCAAAGGTTACAACCTGCTTAGATAAGAATATTTAAATCGAATTAAAAAATAATTTCATGAACAGATTAAAGACGATTTTAGTCGTTCTTGCCATGGTTTTGGGGGGACAGTTATTTGCCGAAGGAATTGATTTTAAACAGATCTCGTTTGAGGAAGCGTTAGCCAAGGCTCAGCAGGAAAATAAGTTGGTTTTTATTGATTTTTATACGGAATGGTGTGGCCCTTGTAAAATGATGGCTAACAATGTTTTTCCAAATGAAAGAGTAGGGAACTTCTATAACCGGGAATTTATCAATATTCAGTTGGATGCAGAAAAAGAGGGGAAGGCAGCAGCTCGAAAGTATGGTGTAAACGCCTATCCAACCACTGTTTTTATCAATGGTAAAGGCGAAATGGTATATAAAAAAGTTGGATACCGGGATATTGCCGCTGCGATTACAATGGGTAAAGAAGCTATTGCGGCCGTAAGTAATGGTTATAGTATGGCCGATCTAAAAGCGGAATATGAAAGTAAAAAGAATGATGAGCGGTTTTTGAAACTATACATCGCGAAGATGATCGAGTACAGGGAAGAGCCGTATGATGCGGTTGAAGCCTGGTTGAAAATCCAAACTGAAGTCAAAGAGAACGATGTGGATATGATGGAATACCTTTTCAATCATAGGAAATACCTGCTGGTTGATGGTAAAGCCGAGGAAATTCTGAGAGCTAATTACAATGAATATTTTGATATTGCGACCAGCGCCGAAGAAAAAACACTGGAGAGCATGCAGGCTACTTTGGTGTACAATACAAGGCAAGTAGCTTATAAGACGCGCGATGCCAAGCTTATGCGAGCCTTTATAACAAACTGGAAAGAACTGCCGGGTAGCGCAGAAAAAACGGATGAGCTGAAAGGTTATGAGTTGAACTACTGTTTTCTGGCAAAGGATGCTGATGGCTACAAACAATTGGCTACTGCTTATATGGATAGTATGATGTCAACCAAAACGTTGGATCAAATTCGTGCTGATGATAAAGCGACTTACGATGACTACAAAGCAACCAAATATTCGCCCAGTATTATTGGGAATAAAACCCTTGAAAAAATGGCCGAGGGAGTCGAAGCTACGGCTCAAAAAGACGCGATCGTGAATATTGGTTCCAAATATTTGAAATTCACAGATAACAATAAAGAATATAAGCAGTTACTGTCCTGGATTGACTACGGTGATCAATTGATCCCAAGTGATTCGGCTATGGGAAAGCTTAGAGCGGATGTGCTTCGTAAAATGGAAAATACGAAAACAAAAAAATGAAAAAGAGTGCTAAACGTCAAGCGTACGATAAATACAAAAAAATGAAAAAATTATATTCTCTTATTCTTCTCCTGGTGGCACCTATGCTTATGATGGCCCAGGGAATTCATTTCGAACACGGAACTTTGGCACAAGCCCTCGCTAAAGCAAAAGCCGAAAACAAACTGGTTTTTATTGATGGCTATGCTGTTTGGTGTGGTCCCTGTAAGCACATGGCAGCTACGGTATTTACCGAAAAAGTTGTCGGTGAATACTTTGATGAAAACCTGGTGGCACTGAAAGTTGATGTGGAGCGTGGCGAAGGTCCTGAAATCAAACGCAAATATGGAATTTCGGGTTTGCCGGGTTACGTTTTTTTAGATGGCGATGGAACGGTTGTTTACCGCTTTGAAGCATCAATGCCAACGGAAAAATTCATGGAGAAGGTGAAATTGGCCGTATCCTACGGTAAAGATCCCCAAAGTGTTGGTCGTTTAGCAGAACGCTACACAACAGAATCCAATGATGAGAAATTTGTTCGCATGTATCTGGATAAGTTGAAAGAAACGAATTCGACTGGGTATACTAACGTTGTAGAACATTATCTGGACATTCAAACTACAATGCCGGAAGCAAGCAAAGAGATGGTAAATTTTCTTGCTGATCACGCAGAGGAACTGGTTTTTGGAGGAAAAGCCGACGCAATCATTCAACGTAACAATGGTTCTGATGCCTGGAAGCAGTGGGTGCGCAAAGATGTTCGAGAGGTCTTTCAAAAGTTGCCCCGTATGATGGTGGAAAATACAACGGACTATGCTGTTTTAAAACGCGATACAACGATGCTTGAATATGTGTTGTCCCGCGCCAACGAAGCCGGTGCCGTAGCGGATGAAGCGCAACGCAAGCGCCTGTACATTTTCTATTACTTAGAAACCGGGCAGGGTGAGAAATACAAGGCCATGGTACACGATGACAATGAAGCCTATGTTCAATCACTGGATGTGGAGGAGCTACGTAAGGTCTACGAGGAAAACCTACGTCTCCGGGCAGAGGGCGACCAGCATGCACTTTCGCTCAAGCCATTCGCTATCCGTAACAGCGCACAGATTTACAGCATGGTATATAACTATGCCAAATTTGTGACTACAGAGCAAGACACAGCGGATGTGGTTCGCTGGATGAAAGCTGCTTACGATATGATTCCGGGAGATGCGATGGTGATGAGCCAATACGCCAATATTCTGTACAAGTTTGGAGGCAATAAGGCCGAGGCGATTAAAATTAAAGAAGAAGCCTACGAAGTCGCTCTAAAAGAAGATTTGAAGCGTGGTGTTGGCATGAAAGCCGATCTTGAATTAATGAAGGCTGGTAAGGAAATTACGCTGAGCTAATTTTAATATTTAGAACAGAGAAGGATGATTTGTACAAAAAATATTGCTTTAACTATTTTGTTTGTCTGTGTTCTGTTCGTTGGGACAGCCCTCTCGCAGGGAATCGACTTCAAACATATTCCCATAGAAGAGGCATTGGAGCAAGCTAAAGAACAGAACAAACTAGTCTTCATCGATTTTTATACCGAGTGGTGTGGCCCTTGCAAAAAGCTGGCCGCAGGGCCGTTTAAAGAACAAGCGAACGGAGACTTCTTCAATAAAAACTTCATCAGCCTGAAGCTGGATGCCGAAAAAGAAGGACGGAAAGCTGCGTCTCGCTATCAGGTGAGATCGTATCCAACCTTATTGTTCGTTAATGGAGACGGAGAGATTGTTCATCGCGGTGCCAGCAGAAATGGTAGCGACTTAATTGGCTTTGGGAAAGAGGCTTTGAATGCTGTTAATGCCAAGTATAGCTGGGAGAAGTTGCAGGAATTGTTTCCTGCCAAACAAGATGATGAAGCGTTCCTGAAGCTCTATTACCAAAAGATGATCGAATTCGGTGCCGACGCTTCAAAAGGGCTGGATGCCTGGCTGAAGGTGCAAACCGAATTTGATGAATCGAGTGAAGAGATGATGCAGTTTTTGCTGAAGAATCAAGTGAACGTGTATTGTGGTACAAAGGCGGAAGAGATCTTCAATGCTAACTATGATCATTACTTGAGCCTGGCATCGGGTACCCAGAAAATTAATGTTGAGCGTTTTCGCCATGGTATGTTTTCCCGTACGGTGAAAAAGGCAAAAAGAAGTGGAAGTGCTTCCTTGATGCAAGTCGTGATTGATCGCTATCAGCAATACGGTATAAAGCCGAGAATGGATGAAAACTTACAAACCTATCGAATGGACTACTATCGTTTTTCAAAGAATTACGATGCCTTTAAGCGATTGGCCGAAGTTTATGTCGATAGTTTAATATCTCTGCAATCGGTTAAGAAAATTCACGAGAAAGATGCAGAGCTCTATCAATCTTACGCCAAAGGTAAAGAGGCAGGTAAAGATGTCTTTACCGACAGGATGCTACAAAAATACAAGGAGGGGTTAAGGGCGAACCATTTGGTAGAAGCCATTGTCGAAGTAGGCCGCAAATATATGGCAGTGATGGAAGATAAGAAAGAAACCAGGACATTGAACAAGTGGATTGATTACTGCTACGAATTGATTCCCGGACAATACTGGGTGGATAACCTGAAAGCCGACTTGCTTTACAAGGACGGCAAAACAAAGGATGCTATTGCCTTGAAAGCTGCAGCCATCGAAAAAATGCCTTTCACTGTCAAGAAAAAAGTGAATTTCCAGCATGAGTTGGAAGTAATGGAGCAGCAGCAACAAAATTGACGACTGCTTGACCAATGACAAAAGAACGGGCTAATAAGAATTAATGGATTTTTAAACAGCTTCATATAGAGCGCTTGATAA
>QKCF01000307.1 GCA_003246935.1 Sunxiuqinia sp.
TTCAGGTTTAAATGTTATCAACAATCCAGGTATCTTTACTTCCACCGCCTTGAGACGAATTCACAACCAACGAACCTTTTTTCAAGGCCACGCGGGTTAGTGCTCCCGGAGTTATTTTTATTTCATTTCCATACAGAATATAGGGGCGTAAGTCTACGTGGCGCCCTTCTATTCCTTCATCTGTGAGGGTTGGAACCCGCGACAGGTTGATTGTTGGTTGCGCGATGTAGTTTCGGGGATTCTTCTTAATTTTTTCGATGAACTCCTTTTGTTCCTCCTTGGTCGATTTTGGCCCAATCAGCATCCCGTATCCACCCGATGCATCCGTTTGCTTGATGACCAGTTTTTCAATGTTCTCAATCACATATTGCCGTTCATCAGCACGATCACAGATGTAGGTCTGTACGTTGGGAAGAAGCATATCTTCACCCAAATAATACTTGATAATTTCAGGGACATATGCATAAACCGCTTTATCGTCGGCGACTCCTGTTCCCGGTGCATTCACAAGAACAACATTGCCTTTCATATAGGCCTTAAACAAACCAGGCGTGCCTAAAAGTGAATCGGAACGGAAGACCTCCGGGTCAATAAAATCGTCGTCAATGCGGCGGTAAATCACGTCAATTCTCTTTAAGCCTTTGGTGGTTATTTTATAAACAATGTCATCTTTTACGACAAGGTCACGACCTTCAACCAGCTCTGCACCCATCTGTTGTGCCAGATAGGCATGTTCGAAATAAGCTGAGTTGTATATCCCTGGTGTTAACACAGCTATGGAATTATCTCCTGTTGGTGACAGCGATTCAAGCATGTCTCGAAGGTTGTGGGTGTAATTCATAACCGGTCGGACGCTCAGCTGTTCGAAAACTTCAGGGAAAGTACGTTTTAGAATTTCACGGTTCTCAAGCATGTACGACACTCCCGAAGGACACCGGAGGTTATCTTCTAAAACATGATAGCCACCATCGGCTCCTCTGATAATGTCGGATCCCGTAATGTGTACCCATACGTCCTTGGGAGGCTTCAGGCCAATGCATTGTTTCAGGTAAGTCTGGCTACCCAAAATTAACTCCTTCGGAATTACCTTGTCCTTTAAAATCTTCTGATCATTGTAAATGTCGTCAATGAACATGTTTAAAGCGTAGATCCGCTGCTTCAAACCTTTCTCCAGATAATCCCAGTCTTCTCCGCTGATTATTCTTGGGATAATGTCCAGATGTAAGATTCGTTCGATTCCCTGGTTATCACTGTAAACGTTGAACGTCATACCAAGCGAAAGTTGAACCCGGTCTGTTGAGTGTTGTAAGATGTTTAACTTTTTTATGCCCATCTTTTGCATGCGGTCATAAAAAAGAGCGTAGTGAGATTTTACCTGTTTGTCACTCTCAAACATTTCATCGAAAAATCCCTCCGCATCATAATTTTCAAAGCTGATTTTTGGCATAGCGTTCTCATAATGTATTAGTCTGTAGCAAATGTGATGTTGGAATAGGCCTGTTTTTTCAAAATGATTGCCATTAATTCAAATATAACAAAAATGTATGTCGTTAGTTTGGCTTTTGTGTTAAATTGACAGGGAAGATTTGAAATTATTATTTGAATGTTACGCTTTGCTTATCGCAGAGAGAACAATTAGCTTTTTGTTAGGTAGTTGGATAGAGTTCTGGCAATTTGATTGAATGGGTGGCCAAATTGTTTAAAGTAGGTGCGAATCTTTTTTCGATAAGATAAGTTTAAATTCTTGTGTTGGACATGTAAAAATGAGTTGCCGCAACAAAGAATTTTTTTATTTCGCAGACCCAAACTTTATTACACCTATGGATAACCCAAATATTAAACCCATCCGGGAGTTAAGTAAGATACTTTTGGAGGTCGGTTCCCTCTTAATGGCTTCCGGTGCAAACTCGGCACGTATCCGAACGACGATCATGCGCATCGCCGAAGGGTTCGGTTATAATGCCGAATTGTTAATTACTCATCGGGCGTTAATGCTGACTATATTCGACGATGAGAGTGACTACTATCAAAGTAGCTTGAAACGTACATCGCCACATGGTGCAAACTTTAGAATGGTAAGTGGTATTAGCAGAATGAGCTGGCATGTAGTTGAAGATAATTGGACTTTTGAGCAAATTTGGGCTGAAATCAACCGGTTAAAATCCTTACCGCACTTCCCGCGTATTATTATTCTGGCAACTGTAGCATTAGCAGGCGCCTCGTTTTGCCGTTTGTTCGGTGGCGGTGTTGTTGAAATGTTGGTCGCTTATGTTGCTACTTTTTGTGGTTTGTTTGTTCGGCAGGAGGCTGTAAAAAAAGGATTCAACGCTTACCTGTGTATCTTTTTCGCATCGTTTACCTCCTGTTTAATTGCAGGAAGCTCGGTTAAATTTCAGATTGGAACCAATCCTGAGCATGCGTTTGCGACCTCTGTTCTCTATTTAATTCCGGGTATTCCGTTAATCAATTCACTTTCGGATCTATTGGATGGTAATATCATGAACGGGCTTGTTCGCGGAATGAACGGTTTGATGATTGCTTTTTCAATTGCTTTGGGGATGTTATGTGCAATTTTAATCTATAATTTTTAAGACGATGGAATGGATATCCTTTTTAGAGAAGTGGATTTGGTTAGGTTTTGCAGCTGTTGGCTTTGCCGTCTTATTTAACGTACCAATTCGTACGCTTTGGGTGATCTTCCTACTTGGCGCTTTAGGTGGTAGTTTGAAATTTCTGACCATGAAGTTGGGAGGCGGCATCATATTGGGATCGTTTTTCGGCGCAATGTTGGTTGGTTTCCTGAGTATTTATGCTGCTCATTTCAGACACGCACCGCCTTTTGTATTTGCTATTCCTTCTGTTATCCCGATGGTTCCGGGGGCTTTTGCCTATCGTATGATGTTGGGGATCATTCGTCTTACAGGCGATGTTGATCCTTCTGTTTATGAAACGCTAATGCACGAAACTGTAAATAATGGATTGAAAGCACTATTCGTTTTAATGGCGCTTTCATTAGGTGTGTCGGCTCCCATGTTGTTATTCCGACGCGAGTCTGCTAAAGAGATTAAAGTGATCAAAATTGAGGAGCTAATAAAGAAATAGGTTTTACACATTTACATCAGCACCTTTCACAATATTGAACAGGCAATTGGCATATCGTCCGATTGCCTGTTTTTGTTTATGCGCAAGGGCATCTAAAATAGCCGACTAGATTCGTATAGATTTATGTAACCGTTTCCCTTGCTTTTACCGTAGTAGCGAATAATTACCCTTCACTTAGAATTCCAGAAATCATACTCAATCAATTGAATTTGAATTAATCTCACGTGGAGATGAATGGAATTATATCAACAATTAGACTTATTTATTCATTTAAACTACAAAGCAATGAAAAGCATCTATCTTTCTATCTCAATCGTTGCTCTTGTTGCGTTATTTGCAACTAACGCCAGTTATGCGCAACAGTGGACTGCAGAGCAACAAGATGTTTGGTCTGGAGTCGAAAAATATTGGCAAGCTTCAGCCAGTGGCGATGCCCAAGCATTCTTGGCTTATTTCGATGAAAGCTACAAGGGCTGGGAATATCAGTCAAAAGTTCCTCAAAACAAAGAGAGTACCGGAAAGTGGATTGAGTATGGAATGCAACGCGGCAAAGTTTTGTTTTACACGCTTTCGCCTGTCACAATTTGGGTTAAAGGTGACTTTGCTTTCGTTGACTATTTCTATGATGAAGTTGTAAAAGACAACGAAACCGGCAAAAATAAAGCGCGTTCCGGCAAGTGGACGGATATTTTGATGAAGAAAGACGGGAAGTGGCTTCTGATTGGTGATCATGGTGGACGAACGTCGAAAGAAGAATAAATCCAATAACCCACAATGATTCCAGATGAGCAAGCTGGATTCAACACTTTTGTTTGATTCAGCTCGCTCATTACTGCAAGCTATAATTCATAGGAAACATGTTGAGTTCACGAATATTGTTGTAACAGTTTTTCTTATTGCTGAACATTTAATTCCATGTTAAACCAGTAAAAATATAGACAGATGAGTAATTTAGAGATTATGAAAGAAGGTTATGCGAATTTTGCAAAAGGTAATGTTGAGGCAGTACTTGCTTCCTGGGATAAGGATATTGTTTGGGAAGAATGCACGGGTATGCCAATGGTCGAAGGAGAGGGCAAGTTTGTCGGCGTAAATGACGTTCTGGAGAACGTTCTCGCTAAAATCCCCGGTTACATTGACGATTTCAATATCGAGATTAGAGAATTTGTTGATGGAGGAGACAAAATCGTGATGGTTGGCTATTACAATGGGACCTACAAACCCACAGGGAAGAAGTTTCATGCGCAAGCCACTCATACCTGGACGATAAAAGATGGCAAACCCGTTCACTTTTTTCAGGCGGTAGATACAGCTTCAATTGTAAATCCGTAGTTCAAACGGATCAACTATTCTTTCGACGAATTCCACCCTTTTTTAGACTTACTATTAGCCTATTGGCTGAAAATTGCAGTCTCTCTTTTTGGGGCAGCTTGTTAATCAAATCCTAAAATATACATTTATGAAAAGACTTTTGACTTTGGTCCTGCTTGTGTTTTTGGCAGTTGGGCTGAAAGCACAGCAAAACGAGAATAAAGAGTATCTGCTGTTTGAATTTATGAAGGTTCAGCCTGGAAACTGGGGCGATTATTATTCCGTGGAAGAATTTTGGTCGGGTATTCATCAACAGCGAGTCGCCGATAAGTCGATTCTTGGCTGGGACATGTGGGCGTTAGTTCCATCAGGAGCCAAACAAGGCCCGAATTACTTGACGGTTACGATCTTTGCAAGCCTAAAGGACATGCTCAACGCCGTTAATTCATGGGATGTTATGAGCTATGCAAAGAAAGCTTATCCGGATAAAACTGACGAAGAACTAGCTGAGATGATGGATAAAACAGTTCAATCCAGAGAGCTGGTCTATCAGAATTTACTTATTGGCGTTGACGAAACAAAAGATAATTTTCAAATGAAAATCGGAATGGTTGTTACCCTGGACTTTATGAAGCAAACCGGTGATAACTATGAAAAAGCCGAATCCGAGATTTTTAAACCTTGGCATCAACAAATTGTAGATAATGGAGGGAAAGGCCATTGGGGCTTGGTAAAAGCGATTTTGCCCGTTGGTAGTCAGGCCTATTTCACGCATATCGCATACAGTTTTTACACCGATATGAATCAGCTGGCTGATTTTATGAACGGTACCGGTGGAGAGATGGATATGATGACGCAGATCGCTGTGCAGGAAGGACTGAAAACCAGGGAATGGAAAGAACTCAAGATCGG
>QKCF01000295.1 GCA_003246935.1 Sunxiuqinia sp.
GTTGCACCCGGGTTCTTTATTGGCGATCAAAACCGCGCCGTATTGATTAATCCGGATGGCTCGTATACAGAACGTAGTAAGAAAGTGTTGGCCAAAACACCAATGGGCCGTTTTGGTGATATAAGTGAACTGAATGGTTTGGTGCAATTTCTTTGTTCGGATGCAGCAAGCTTTATCACTGGCACTATTATTCCGGTTGATGGCGGATTTAGTTCGTTCTCAGGAGTCTAATTGCGAAATTATATTTTGAAACTTTGGAATTTGTAAAATATGGGGCTTGAAAAAACATGGCGTTGGTTCGGCGCAAAAGATTCAGTGACTTTAGCTGATTTGCGCCAGATGGGAATTGAAGGTGTGGTGACTGCTCTGCATCATATTCCGAATGGCGAGGTGTGGCCGGTCGACGAGATTCTGAAAGTTAAGAATGAAATTGAAAGCTACGGCATGCGTTGGAGTGTGGTTGAAAGTTTGCCAGTTTCAGAAGGTATCAAAACGCATAATGCTGATTACGGTCGTTTAATTCGTAATTATCAGGAGTCAATTCGAAACTTGGGTAAGTGTGGAATCGACCGCATTTGCTACAACTTTATGCCGGTGCTGGATTGGGTGCGAACCGACCTTCATTTTAAATTGCCAGATGGTGGAGAGGTTATGTTTTTCGATTTCCCAACTTTTGTTGCTTTTGATGCTTTCATTTTGGAGCGTCCGGGAGCAGAAAAAGACTATCCTGCAGAGATTGTCGAGAAAGCCCGCGTGTTGGCCAAAGAAATGACGGACGAAGAGAAGGAACTGCTGGCATACAATATTATAATTGTCACACAAGGTTTTATTGATGGTGTTATTGATGGCTCAGCGCCTGATTATAAAAAGCTCTTCCTTGAGTTTATTGATACATACAAAGAAATTGATGCTAACCGTTTGCGTGAGCATTTACGTTTGTTCCTGCAAGATGTGATACCTGTAGCAGAAGAATATGGCGTGAAGCTTTGCATCCATCCGGATGATCCGCCTTTTCCCGTCCTAGGTTTACCTCGTATTGTTAGTACGCAGGCTGACTTGGAATGGATTTGTCAGCAGGTTGATTCGATCGCTAACGGTGTTACTTTTTGCACCGGTTCGCTTTCTGTAAATCGGTCGAACGATTTACCGGCAATTGTCAAATCAGTTGGAGACCGGATTCATTTCACGCATTTAAGAAATAATGTTTTTTTACCGGATGGTTGTTTCCACGAGTCGGGTCATATCTTTGGCGATGTTGATTTGTTCCCAATCATGAAGGCGCTGCTGGAAGAGCAAAAACGGAGAGCTGCAGAGGGACGGGAAGATATCAAGATTCCTGTACGCCCCGATCACGGTATAAAAATGCTTGATGATTATGACAAATCTGCAAATCCTGGCTATCCGTTGATTGGCCGCCTGAAAGGTTTGGCCGAGCTTTGCGGTTTGGAGATGGGGATTGAGCGAATGATGTAATCGTTATTTCGTCGCTTTGCGAATCAGCAGCTTCACGATGTGATTGCTGTTTTCGTATGCTTTATCCGATTGACTAGCTCTGGGACCTGCAACGTTCAACGTTTGTACGTGGTAGGCTTCCAGGAAGTCCAACAGATCTTCAAATGTGTTGTCGATAAAGAAAGGCGACAGTTCGAAAATAAACACAGGTCTACCTATTTGTTTGGCATAGTTGGCGGTCAGCAATGTACCGCCACTTAATTTTCCCTCACTTATTATTAAGGTCGCATCCGACTCTACGATATTTCGTCGGGTACGATCGTCGTAATAGGGCGATCGCAACTCGATCAACGGATACAGCACTGAGATCGGACCATCTTCGGCAGTTCGACCAGCGGCGCACCAACCTCCACATGGAAAGTTTAGCTCCAGACAAGCATCCAGTGCTCCTCTGTCGACTCCTGTCTGGCCTCCGCTGATGATCTTCTGCAAGCTCATTTTCAGTCTCTTTGTTCCAAAAATAGTTTCGCTTGTTCTAAATCTTCAGGCGTGTCAATACCAATGCTTTCAAACTCAGTCACCGCGATCTTGATCTTGTAACCGTTTTCGAGCCACCGTAATTGTTCCAGTGATTCAGCAATTTCGATCGACGAAGGTTTCAACTGAGTGAGCTGTGGCAAAACATTGGCGCGGTATGCATACATGCCTAAGTGAGAGTAGAAGGAGTGGGCTCCCAGCCATTCATTTTGAGCTTTCCCGCGAATATGAGGAATTGTAGATCGGCTAAAGAGTAAGGCATAATTGTCTTTGTTGAAAACAACTTTTGGTCGGTTCGGATTGAAAAGGACTTCTTCGTTTTCAATCAATTTTACCAAGGTAGCGATTTCAGTATTCGGATCATCAAAACATTGTTTCAGTGCTTCTAACTGCGCATCGCAAACAAAAGGTTCATCTCCTTGAATGTTGATTATTACATCGAAATCAGTCTCCTTTGCTATTAACCGTGCCGCTTCGGCGCACCGATCTGTGCCACTTGGATGGTTCGGATCAGTCATGACATATTGTCCGTCAAAAGCTTTTACCGTTTCAGCAATTCGTTCGTCGTCTGTTGCAACCCAAACATGTTCAACGCTCTTTTTGGCATTGTCATAAACATGCTGAATGATCGTTTTGTCGCCTAATTTAGCCAGTGGTTTTCCAGGGAAACGGGTTGATTGATAACGTGCGGGAATGATTGCAATGAATTTCATCTGTTTCAATTTCAGTGAGATCGGATACTGTTTTCTTATTCGTTCAATTTCTGCGATAGAAAATGAATGATGCAAATGTAGCAATTAAACTAATCTCAGTTTCATAAGATGATTTAAAAGCGGAATGCACTTTTGCTTAAATATTGTTAATTTCCAGCGGAGACTGACAATATTTCGGGGCACAGTTTTTGGCGTTGCTTCGCCGTTCTGCTTAAAATTATAACTTTGTTGAAATTAATCGGAAACTGAAAAATGGACGTTCAGGAAATTAAACAACGATTTGGGATTATTGGCAACTCGACCGGTTTAAACCGAGCTATTGAAGTGGCCGTTCAGGTTGCTCCAACAGATCTGTCGGTTTTAATTACAGGGGAGAGTGGTACGGGGAAAGAGAACTTTCCTCAAATTATACATCAATTTTCGGCACGCAAACATGGCAAATACATTGCTGTGAACTGTGGTGCTATTCCTGAAGGGACGATTGATTCAGAGCTTTTCGGTCACGAGAAAGGGGCGTTTACCGGTGCGTTGGCCGACCGTAAAGGTTATTTCGAGGAAGCAGACGGAGGAACCATCTTCCTGGATGAAATAGGCGAATTGCCTCTGTCGACCCAAGTTCGCTTGCTACGTGTGCTCGAAGCCGGCGAATTCATGAAAGTTGGTTCGTCGAAAGTGCTGAAAACAAATGTGCGCGTTGTTGCAGCAACCAATGTCGATATTCCAAGTGCAATTGAAGAAGGGAAGTTTCGCGAAGACTTATATTATCGTTTAAATACGGTGCCAATCCGCGTGCTGCCTTTGCGTGATCGTCGAGAGGATATTTATTTGTTGTTCCGGAAATTTGCACTTGACTTTGCCGAGCGTTATCGTATGCCGCCGGTTCGTTTGGAAGAGGAAGCGCGCCAAGTGTTGGAAACCTATCATTGGCCGGGAAACGTACGTCAGTTGAAGAATATCACTGAGCAAATTTCGATTATCGAGCAAGAGCGAAATATTACGGGTGCTGCTATGCGAACTTATTTGCCTTCGGGCGGGGCGCCGCAATTGCCTGCGATTTATCATCGGCAGGGGAGCGAGGAGAAGACCTTCAATTCGGAGCGCGAGATCTTATACCAGGTTTTATTCGATATGAAAAAGGATGTGAATGACCTGAAAAAATTGGTTTTCGATTTAATGCACGATAAGGCACCTTCTTCGGAAGTGCGGGCAGAGCATGCACAAATTATTCAGAATCTGTATCCCAAAGAAGCACCAACTTATGTTCCGGAACCTACTGTGAGTAAATCAGTTCATTATGATCCGCATAGTGAGCGTGATGATATTCAGGATACTGAAGAGTTTGTCGAAGAATCGCTCTCACTGGAGGATAAAGAAATTGAGTTGATTAAAAAGGCACTTGAGAGACATAAAGGAAAACGTAAATATGCAGCCCAAGAATTGGGTATTTCAGAACGGACATTGTACCGTAAAATCAAAGAGTATGATATTGAATAAACAATTGAAAAGCCTTCTGTACGTCGTAAGCTTCTTAATGCTGGGAGGTGTTTTTTTTCCGGGATGTTCCGTTAGTTATTCATTTACCGGGGCCAGTAAGATGGTGGGCGTAAAAACTTTTACAGTTTATTATATTCCGAACCGAGCTCGTTTGGTTAATCCTAATTTGAGTCAACAATTGACGGATGCGTTGCAGGAAAAGCTTACCCGCCAGACATCATTCAGTTTGTTGGAACAAGACGGAGACCTGGAGTTTGAAGGACAAATTACGGGTTACGATGTTAAACCAATGGCTATCAAAACGGGTGATACTGCAGCTCAAAACCGTTTGACAGTGACCGTGAAAATGAAGTTCACCAATAATAAGAATCATGATGAAGACTGGGAGAAAACATTCTCTGCTTATTATGATTTTGATGCGACAAATTTGTTGAGTGACGTTGAGGATGAGGTCACCGGAGAAATATTGGAGCAGCTAACCGACGATATCTTTAATGCATCAATTGCAAACTGGTAATGCAGGTATCCGAATTCCATAAGTTTCTGGCAAATCCACGGTTGTTAAACGAGGCAAGTCTGCCTCAGTTTAAAGAACTTGTGCAGCAGTATCCTGCCTTTCAGCTTGGATGGGTTTTGTTGTTGAAAAACCTGAAGTTATTGGAATCACCGGAGTTTGATGTTTACCTGGCGAAAGGTGCATTTTATATTACCGACAGACGTAAATTGTATCATTTTCTCATGACTGAAGATGCGCTTGAGGAAAAAGAGTTTGAGAGTCTGGCAAACGAGTATGCTTCGGTTGGTGCTTATCAGCTTGATCCGGAACCCGAGTCTTCAGAGTCTTTGTCTGATTTGGTGAAAACCCTGCGGAGAAAGGCTCAGCCAAAACCTGAAGCCACAGATGGAGGTGATGACGATGACATGGAGCGGGGCGCGGCGCCGGAGTTTGTTACCGAGACACTTGCCAAAATATACTTACGGCAAGGAATGTACAAACAGGCGATATTAGCCTACGAAAAATTAAGTTTGAAATATCCGGAAAAAAATACTTACTTTGCCGGTCAAATTGAAGAAGTAAAAAAATTAATTCATTAATAATTAATAAGCCAAGATGTATACGCTACGCTGATCACTGTTTTAATATTTATCGCCTGCGTGCTTTTGATTTTGATTGTTTTAGTACAAAACTCAAAAGGTGGCGGTTTGGCAAGTAATTTCCAATCAACCAACCAAATCATGGGAGTTCGCAAAACAAACGACTTTTTGGAAAAAGCGACTTGGGTTCTTGCAACTGCTTTGTTGGTATTATCAATTGCAGGTAGTGCGTTTATTCCTAAAGGAACAGCACAAACAAACGATTCAGCAATTAAAGATCAGGTGGAACGTGCTGCTGACCCAAATGCTGTACCAAACTTCCCGACAGCGACTCCGGATGCAACAACTGCAACTCCTGATTCAGCTCAATAAGAAATTTTCGAATCAACAATAGCAAGGCTTACTCTACGGAGTGAGCCTTTTTTATTGCCATGGAGTTGAGGGTTTAGCACAGGTAACTGAGACTGAATATTGTTTACTTCCTCTGTAATGTCAGTCTGTCAGAAATATTGTCATGCCTAACGATGTTGAATTTCAGCTGCTTTGTCAGAATTACGTATGTGTTTATTTCAGAAGACTGCCGAAACTGTCAACTTTTACCTTCGTATAGCCATCTGAACGGCTTTGGCACAAGATTGGATAAGGGAGGGTATCGATTTAAAAAAATGTATAACTAAAATAATTTGAGAAATGGCAGAATTAAAAGGTAAAATCCTTGCAGGTAAAATTCTTGTTCAACCGCAGGAAGCAGAAACAAAGACAGCAAGCGGAATTATCATTCCAGATTCAGCTAAAGAAAAACCACAAGCTGGTAAAGTCGTGTTGGTAGGTGCTGCCAAAAAAGACGAAGCTATGGAAGTATCTGTTGGCGACACTGTTTTCTATGGCAAGTACTCTGGTACTGAGTTGAACATTGATGGAACAAGCTACCTGTTGATGTCACAAACCGATGTGTTGTATATCGCGTAATTATTTAGTAACAAACTATTTAAAAGCAAAGAGAAATGGCTAAAGAAATTAAATTCAATATTGATGCAAGAGATCAGCTGAAAAAAGGTGTTGACAAATTGGCTGATGCAGTAAAAGTAACTTTAGGACCGAAAGGCCGCAACGTAGTAATCGAGAAAAAATTCGGTGCTCCGGCAATCACTAAAGATGGTGTTTCGGTAGCTAAAGAAATCGAATTGGCTGACCCATACGAAAACATCGGTGCTCAAATGGTGAAAGAAGTAGCCAGCAAAACCGGTGACGATGCAGGTGACGGTACAACAACCGCTACTGTTTTGGCTCAGGCAATTATCAATGTTGGATTGAAAAACGTAACTGCCGGTGCGAATCCAATGGATTTGAAACGTGGTATCGACAAAGCAGTTGCAAAAGTTGTTGAAGGTATCAAAGCCCATGCTCAAAATATTGGCGACGACTTCAATAAAATTAAATCAGTTGCTAAAGTATCGGCTAACGGCGACGAAACAATCGGTGCGTTGATTGCTGAAGCAATGGAAAAAGTGAAAACAGAAGGTGTTATCACCGTTGAAGAAGCTAAAGGTACTGATACTTATGTTGACGTAGTTGAAGGTATGCAATTCGACCGTGGTTACATTTCTCCGTATTTCGTAACTAACACTGAAAAAATGGCTGCTGAGATGGATCATCCTTTTATCCTGATCCACGATAAGAAAATCAGCACCATGAAAGATCTTCTTCCTGTATTGGAACAAACAGCTCAAACAGGTCGTCCATTGATGATCGTTGCTGAAGATGTTGACGGTGAAGCATTGGCTACTTTGGTAGTTAACCGCCTACGTGGTTCATTGAAAGTATGTGCTGTTAAAGCTCCTGGTTTCGGTGACCGTCGGAAAGAAATGTTGGAAGACTTGGCTGTGTTGACAGGTGGTACAGTGATTACTGAAGAAAAAGGAATGAAACTGGAAGACGCTTCGTTGGATCTGTTAGGTCAAGCTGAAAAAATCACTGTTGACAAAGAGAACACAACTGTTGTTGCCGGTGCAGGTGAACAAGCTGCTATCGACGCTCGCGTTGGTATGATTAAAAAGCAAATCGAAACAACAACTTCAGACTACGATAAAGAAAAACTGCAAGAGCGCTTGGCTAAATTGGCTGGTGGTGTTGCTGTATTGTATGTTGGTGCTGCTTCTGAAGTAGAAATGAAAGAGAAGAAAGACCGCGTTGATGATGCATTGAGTGCAACTCGCGCTGCTGTTGAGGAAGGTATCGTTCCTGGAGGTGGTGTGATGTACATCCGCGCAATCGCTTCTTTGGAAGGTTTGACTGGCGAAAACGAAGACGAAACAACTGGTATCGAAATCGTGAAACGTGCGATCGAAGAGCCATTGCGTCAAATCGTAGCTAACTCTGGAAAAGAAGGTGCTGTTGTGGTACAAAAAGTAAAAGAAGGAGAAGGTGATTTCGGTTACAACGCTCGTATTGACGAATACCAAAACTTGCTTGAGTCAGGTGTTATCGACCCTGCAAAAGTAACTCGTGTAGCCCTGGAAAATGCAGCTTCTATCGCAGGTATGTTCCTGACTACCGAATGTGTATTGGTTGATGCCAAAGAAGAAAATCCAGCTCCTGCTATGCCTCCAATGGGTGGCGGTATGGGCGGCATGATGTAATC
>QKCF01000237.1 GCA_003246935.1 Sunxiuqinia sp.
TCCATGCCCAGCGCTTTCTGAGTTGTTCTTCAGGTTCAAGTCGCGGGTCGGCCAGGTAGCGGTCAATCCGGGCTAGTATTGAATCGTTTGGGCGTTCCATGAATTGTTCGTATCAACTGGTAGTTGTCAGTTCTTGATTGAACCGGTACTGTTGGATACTTATGCTTTTCCTAATGGTTACGTTATTCCGGGCCTGGCCGGGGAGTAATCACCTAGTTGTCCCGCCCTTGGAATTCAGTGCACGATTGGCGTACGACGTGCCAGCGTTTGAGAAGCTGAAAATCTGATCTGTGTTGGTTGGCTTATTGTTGTTGCTTCATGTCTTAAAACCTCGCCCAATTTCTTTTCGTATAGCTCAATACTGGTTTGCCATTATATTTTTCAATTGAGCTGCATGTCTGATCATTTTATTCATAAAATTAAAGAAGCTATTCTTCGAAACCTGTCCAATGAAAAGTTTGGATTGCTCGATTTGGAGAGGGAAGTCGGACTTAATCGATCGCAGACTTTACGTAAGATTAAGGCTTCAATAGGTAAATCAGTGAATCGCCTTATTCGAGAAATCAGGTTGAGTGAAGTGTGTAAAATGCTGCATAATGGTGAACTTACGGCTTCGAAAATTGCATATGGAGCAGGCTTTGGTAGTCTGTCTTATTTTAATAAACGTTTCTACGATCAAATACGGAATTATGTCAGGTGAGTACAAAAATCGGATCGGTGAAGGTGATGCATCAACACTGCAAGACCAACAAGTGCAGGAAAAATGGTGGCGAAGGAACCCTATTCGGATTGCTTTGTTTCTATTGGTCATTGTTTTGGCTATGTACTTATTAGTAGTTTTTTAAAAGAAAGGGGATGGTGTATGTCGATAAGGTCTTGTTCAGCAGGAATAAGCTTGTTGAGAGGTGTGTTCGTTGTGTTTCATCTTTGTTATGAAGTGATTTGTATCTTGCTTCTGTTTTATAATCAGCCTAAAGAGATAGATAGTCGGTTTAATTAAAGGATCGGCTTTTTTTGTATTTTTGCGGCATGAAAAATGCTCAGAAATCGATCGTGGGAATTGGTAGTGCCTTGGTTGACGTTTTGGTTCAACTTAAAAACGACCAGTTGTTGGAACAGTTTGGTTTACCCAAGGGGAGTATGACTTTGGTTGATGCCGGTTTGTCGCAAAAGATTTTAACGGCGACAGCTGATCTCGATTCAGGAATGGAAACTGGGGGATCTGCAGCTAACACGGTTCGTGGTATAGCGCAGTTGGGGGGCCAAACCGCTTTTATTGGCAAGATAAACGACGACGAGATCGGGCAATTTTTCAAAAAAGCCTTTGAAGACCTTCAAATTAAGCCTCATTTGCTGAAAGGGAATATTCCATCGGGAGTGGCTGCAACATTGATTAGTCCTGACTCTGAGCGTACATTCGGTACTTACCTCGGAGCTGCAAGTGAATTGGTTGTTAGTGATTTGACGGATGCTTTGTTTGCACCGTATGATTATTTGCATATAGAAGGTTATTTGGTTTTTAATCATGAGTTGATTGAAGGAATCCTGAAGTTGGCTAAAAAAAACGGGCTGACTATTTCGCTGGATATGGCTAGTTTTAATGTGGTGGAGGCCAATTTGGAGTTTCTGCAACGCTTGGTTAGCGAATATGTTGATATTGTATTCGCAAACGAGGAAGAAGCAAAAGCTTTTACCGGAAAAGAGCCGGAAGAGGCTTTGACTGAAATAGCCGGCCAGTGCTCGGTGGCGATTGTAAAAATCGGGAAAGAAGGTTCGTTGGTAAAAGCTGGTGATGAGTTTGTGCGTGTTGCTGCAACTCCGGTTAAAGCAATCGATACGACTGGTGCCGGCGATGTTTATGCTTCGGGGTTTTTATATGGTATGGCAAATGGTTTTAGTTTGGCCGATTGCGGGAAACTCGGTGGCTTGCTGGCTGCAGAGGTTATTCAAGTGCTTGGAGCTAAAATTCCGGATGAAGTATGGCCTAAAATATTTTCAGAAGTTGAAGCAATAAAAGCTTAATTGCATTTCGATTCAAATAAGAAATTGAAAGGGGAGTTAAAAATGATTGATGGTCATTTTTAATTCCCCTTTTATTTTTTTGCTCTGAAAAACGTTAGAATAAACCGTGAATGCTGGCGTCAATCTTATCAATAATTCCACTCAAATCTTCAGGATTATTGGTGATATCGATTTTGTCAACATTAATAATTAACAGCTTTCCTTCTTTGTATCGGCTGATCCAGGCCTCGTAGCGCTCGTTTAACTGTTTTAAATAGTCAATCCGAATCGAGCTTTCGTATTCCCGGCCGCGCAGCTGAATTTGATTTACCAAGGTAGGTACGCTTGCTCTCAGGTAGATCATCAAATCAGGTGCTTTTACCAGCTTGGCCATTAATTGAAACAGGCTGCTGTAGTTTTGAAAATCGCGGGTCGACATTAAGCCCATGGCGTGCAGGTTGGGAGCGAAAATCTCGGCATCCTCGTAAATTGTGCGGTCTTGAATAACCGTTGCTCCGGAGTTGTGGATGTCCAGAATTTGGTTGAAGCGACTATTCAGAAAGTAGATTTGCAGGTTAAATGACCAACGCTGCATGTCTTCGTAAAAATCGTTCAAATAAGGATTCTCATCAACGTCTTCGTAGTGCGGTGTCCATCCGTAATGCTTGGCGAGCATTCCTGTTAGGGTTGTTTTTCCTGCTCCTATATTCCCGGCGATTGCAATATGCATGTTTTTGTCTTTTTTTCGTTTGTGGTATACAAATTTATAAAATGCTTGGTGGCTGTTAAGCCTGATCTCCAAATTTCTTTTTCTTTAGCTCCAGCAGCTGATCGAGGTAAGCCCGGTCGTTTGATAAACGCGGGATTTTATTTTGTCCACCGACTTTTCCGCGCTGTTTCATCCATTCGTAAAAAAGGCCTTTAGGGGCAACTCTAACGTGGGGGCGTTCCAGTGTGATACTTTTATGGCGTTTGGCTTCGTAATCCGAGTTTAGCGTTTTTAGTGTACCATCCAGAACCGAAACAAAGTGATAAAGATCGTTGGGCTCTTTGTCGAATTCGATAATCCACTCGTGTGCACCTTTACTGTTTTCCCCCATAAAAACGGGGCCTGCTGTGTATTCACTGATGGTTGCAGCAGTACGTTCGCAGGCTACCTTCAGCGCCTCCTCTGCATTGTCAATAATCAGCTCTTCACCAAACGCATTGATGAAGTGTTTGGTTCGTCCAGTGATTTTTATTTTGAATGGATTACGACGGGTGAATTTAACGGTGTCGCCAATAAGATAGCGCCATAAGCCTCCATTGGTGCTGATTACCATCGCATAATTCTTTTCCAGCTCAATTTCGTCGAGTGATAGCACCGGGCGGTCTTCTTTATGGAAATCTTCCATCGGAATAAATTCATAATAGATACCATAGTCGAGCATCAGCAGCATATCGTTACTTTCCGGTGTATCCTGAATGGCAAAGAAGCCTTCCGAAGCATTGTAGGTTTCCATGTAGTTCATATTGTCCGAAGGGATCATTTGCCGGTATTGCTCACGGTAGGGATCAAATTTAATTCCTCCGTGAATGAAAACCTCCAGGTTGGGCCACACTTCCAAGATGTTCTTTTTGCCAGTTGCTTCGAGTACACGTTGCAACAATACGAGGTTCCACGAAGGAACACCTGCCAAAGAGGTTACATTTTCATTGCGGCTTTCCTTGATGATGGCAGCAACTTTCTCTTCAAATTCTTCAATTAAAGCCACTTCTGCCGGTGGTATCCGAATGAAATCCGACCAGAAAGGTGTGTTTTCAATCAGAATTGCAGACAAGTCGCCATAATATGAATTATTATTGAAGCTGTTTACGCGATGGCTGCCTCCTAAGGTCAGTGACTTGCCGTACAAAACACCCGAATCCGGATTATTTTTGAGATATAGTGCCAATACATCTTTAAAACCTCTGTAGTGTACATCTTCGAGCGACTGCTTGCTTACCGGAATGAATTTGCTCTTGTCGTTTGTTGTTCCTGATGATTTGGCAAACCATTTAGTCTCTCCGGGCCATAGTATGCTTTTTTCACCTTTCAGTAATCTGTCAATATATGGCGAATAGGCTTCGTAATTCCTTACCGGAACCCGTTCCCTGAATTCACGCTCCGTTGTAATTGTTTTGAATTGACATTGTCGTCCAATCTCGGTATCCCGTGCCTGATCCAGTAGGTCGAAAAGCACTTCGCGCTGGGTCTCAATTGGATGTTTTTTGAAAAGTTCTATTTCATAAATTCGCTTGTAATTCAGCCAGTTGACTATGGAGTTTATGATTGTCATTCGTTATTGTCGTTACGTTTTCAACGAAAATAAGCTTTTCCGGGAGAATGGTCTTTACGAACCGAATAAATTTTGTAAACAAAAGTACTTGAGGTGCTGCTCTGTTCGTTTCAACAACAAATAATTTTTTATTTTAGCTTTTGTAATTACTTTTCATAAATATGAACTACATCGATATTGTTCTGGGCATCTTATTGGTCGTTGCTGCAGTGCGCGGTTTTATCAAAGGTTTTGTAATTGAATTGGCTTCACTTGCAGCGTTAATCTTGGGAATCTGGGGTGCTATCCATTTTTCATACTTTACCGCCGACTTTTTGAGGGATACATTTAACTGGAATTCAGAATATATCGGCTTGGTGGCCTTTCTGATCACTTTGTTAATCATCGTAGTGGTGGTACATATAATCGGAAAGTTGCTCGCAAAGGTTGTTGAGGCAATGGCGCTCGGAGTATTGAATCATGTGGCAGGAATGCTGTTTGGCGTGCTGAAAACCGCATTAATACTGAGTGTTATTCTTTTACTGTTCGATCATGTCGATAAGGATGTTCACATTATTTCGGAGGAAACCAAAGAGGAGTCGCAGGTATATGAGCCGCTTAAAAACCTGATTCCGACCTTGCTGCCGTTTTTGAATTTTTGGGATGCCGATGATAATGAAACCCAACATCGAAATACGGATGAAGCTAAAAGGATGGTATAAAAAAGAACGAGCGCCAATTGCGGAGCTTGAGCCTCACGAATGCCCTAATTGCGGAACAGATTTTCAAGGCTACTTTTGTCCGAATTGCGGGCAATCGGATACTGAATTTGATCGTCCGTTTGGCTTTGTTATTTATAATTTTATCGGCGACTTTTTCGCGTTTGACGTCCGGTTTTTTCAGACATTTAAGTATTTGTTGCTTAAGCCGGGGTTTTTGACCATCGAGTTTTTGGCGGGTAGGAGACAACGCTATGCGCCTCCGTTTCGGATATTTATCTTTTTAAGTTTTGTGTGTTGTTACAGGTGCTGACCGGTCGTGTGTTAAAAGATGATGTGGATTGGTCGCCTAAAAACGAAGAGCAAACTTTTGCTGTTGACTCATTATCACAACAGTTGGGCGATGTCGCAGCGTTGGATACAGGCGGGCAGTCCATGAACGTTGGGGCTGATAGTCTGTTCACGAATGGTCCGCTGGAAAGTAAGTTGCAGGCCTTGTCCAAAAGCGTTGATCAAAAACTTCAGGAGGAAACTGATCTCCAATCAAGAGAAAGCTTACTTCGGATGAAGCGTAATTTGAGCTCACCGCGAGCTTTGACCAATACATTTTTGAAATATCTCTCATGGGCTTTTTTCGTGATGTTGCCTGTTTTGGCGCTGTTGCTTTCCGTCTTTTATTGGAAGCGTAAGCTTCATTTTATTCGTCATCTGGTATTTTCGGTGCATATTCACTCGTTCGTCTTTCTGCTCAATATTTTGCTGGTTACCATGTCTTTTCTTTACCATTTGCCGGGCTGGGTTTTCGGAATTTCAATCCTTGGAGGGAATGTCTACATCTATATGGCTCTGAAACGCTTTTACGGTCAGGGCTATCTCAAAACTTTTGTCAAATTTCTGGTGCTTGGAGGAGTGTATTCTCTTTGTGTAACTACAGCTGTTGTTTGCGTTATTTACAATGCTTATATGAATTTGTAATTTTTTTTTGATTGTTAGGTATCGTTGAATATGACGCTATGCATGTCACGCTTACCGGTTCATTTTTATATCTTTGCCCGGATTTTGGATTGCTCGGATTTGAGTGATACTGATTTAAAAATAGAGTTACAGATCATTAAATACAGACCATTACAATGAATTTTGTTGAAGAATTACAATGGAGGGGCATGCTTCATGATATGATGCCCGGAACTGAAGAACAATTGCAAAAAGAAATGACAACTGCTTATGTGGGTTTCGACCCAACAGCAGAATCTTTGCATATTGGTAGTTTAGCTCCGATTTTGTTGTTGAAACGCTTCCAGATGGCTGGTCACAAACCCCTTGCTTTGGTTGGTGGTGCGACCGGTATGATTGGTGACCCTTCAGGAAAATCGCAGGAGCGTAATTTACTGAACGAAGAAACTTTGCAACGCAATTTGAATGGTATTCGCAAGCAATTGTCGAAGTTTCTCGATTTCGAAAGTGATGCAGAAAACAAGGCGGTTATGGTGAATAACTATGACTGGATGAAAGAGCTAAGTTTTCTGGAATTTATCCGCGACGTAGGTAAGCACATTACTGTCAATTATATGATGGCTAAGGATTCAGTTAAAAAACGTTTGAATCCGGATGCGAAAGCAGGTATGTCATTCACTGAGTTTACATATCAGTTGGTGCAAGGTTACGACTTCTATTGGTTGAACCAGAATATGAACTGTAAGTTGCAAATGGGTGGATCAGACCAATGGGGTAACATTACGACCGGTACTGAGCTGATTCGCCGTAAATCTGATGGAGAGGCTTTTGCACTGACTATTCCTTTGATCAAAAAGGCTGATGGTACCAAGTTTGGTAAAACCGAGTCGGGTAACGTATGGTTGGATCCGAATTTGACTTCACCGTACAAATTCTACCAGTTTTGGTTGAATACAACAGACGAGGATGCGGAGAATTACATTCGTATTTTCACATTCCTCTCTCAGGAAGAAATCAATTCGTTGATTGAAGCTCATCGTGAAGCGCCTCATCAACGGGAATTACAGAAAAAATTGGCGGAGGAAGTAACTGTGATGGTTCACTCACGCGAGGATTACGAAATGGCAGTTGAGGCATCGCA
>QKCF01000432.1 GCA_003246935.1 Sunxiuqinia sp.
GCGCACCGCTTCGAGCAAATTTTAATGCTGTAAACTACCTTTGGGGCTATGGGCTTGTTCTTTTCAAGCCCCGGATGTTCGAATACAGCAAAATATTTTGCCTAGAAGTAAAAACCTCTGCCTTTAAAAATGGGCAATAAAAAACCCGAAGCGAATGGCCTCGGGTTTTTCTTTATCTCAGTGGGTTGTGTTATACAATTTTGTTTGTCTCGGTGTCGGGAAACACCAGTTGCGGTTTGAAGGTTTTTGCTTCTTCAAAGTCCATGGTGGCATATGAGATGATGATCACCACATCGCCTACAGCAACCTTGCGGGCAGCCGGGCCATTCAGACAAATTACACCTGAAGCGCGTGGGCCTTTAATTACGTAAGTTTCCAGACGTTCACCATTGTTGATGTTTACGATCTGCACCTTTTCATTTTCGATTAAGTTTGCAGCATCCATTAAGTCCTCATCAATGGTAATACTTCCCACGTACTGTAAGTTGGCTTCAGTAACCGTTACTTTGTGAATTTTCGATTTACAAACTTCAATATACATTTCGTTCTCCTTTTGGGTCAGTGACCTGCTCTGTTTTTCCTTGACCGTTTTCGGGTCGGCTTTAGTTGATCTTTTCGGCCAGAACCAGATTGTCGATTAAACGAACTTCACCACAAAAAACAGCCACGCAGGCTACTTTGTTTACCGGCTCGTCCCAATCGTTCACTGATGTCAGGTCGGTATCGTTAACAATTTCAAAATATTCCGTTTCAAGGAACGGGTTTGCGTTGATGGTTTCCACCACCATGTTTTTAATTGTTTTTACGCTTTGGCCGGGTACTTGGTTCCTGGCTTCGCACAGTGTTTTGTAGATTAACGCTGCATTCTCGCGCTGCTCGGCAGTAAGACGCTCGTTGCGTGAGCTACGGGCCAAACCACTTTCTTCACGAATAATCGGGCATGCAATAATCTCGACCGGCAAAGTTAGTTGTTTTACCATTGCTTTCACAATTACAAGCTGTTGAAAGTCTTTTTGTCCGAAAAAAGCCTTATGGGGCTCTACGATATCGAACAACTTGCTGACTACCTGTGCTACTCCGTTAAAGTGTCCGGGGCGAAAGCGACCTTCCATGACCCTCTCCAATTCGCCAAAGTTAAATTGGCGGGTATCGGGCTTTGGATACATGGTTGCAATGTCGGGGGCAAATATGGCTTGGCAAGGGCTTGCCTCAAGCAGTTTGGCGTCGGCTTCGAGCGTACGCGGGTACTTCTCCAAGTCCGAGGGATCATTAAACTGGGTAGGGTTTACAAAGATGCTCACTACCACAAAATCAGTTTGTCGGCCTGCTTCTTCAACCAGCGACAGGTGACCGGCATGTAAAGCGCCCATTGTGGGCACAAAACCAATCGTTTTTCCGGCCTCTTTTTGGGTGCGGATCAACGACTTCAGATCGCTTATGTTCTTAATAACCAGCATGGGTAAAAAATCAGGGTGCAAAGTAAATAAATTAATCATTACGAAGTCCGCTTTAAGTCAAATTCCTTGGAAGATGTCGCTTAAATTGAATATTCAGCATATTTTTATTAATTTTGCGGAATCAATTTTCAGCAAGCTTTCTAATGGAAAAGAAAAGAATCCTATTCATTTCTCAAGAAATAACACCTTACCTCCCCGAATCAGAGATGTCCAAAAAAGGCCGGTTTTTACCGCAAGGTATCCAGGAATATGGTCGTGAAATCCGGACATTTATGCCTCGCTACGGAAGTGTTAATGAACGTCGTAATCAACTGCACGAAGTGATCCGTCTGTCGGGTATGAACCTGGTGATCAACGATGCAGACCACCCTCTGATTATTAAAGTTGCCTCCATTCAGGCAGCTCGTATGCAGGTTTACTTTATTGATAATGAGGATTACTTCCACCGAAAAGCTGTATTGAAAGACAGTAAAGGCAAGGAGTTGGAAGATAACGACGAACGGGCTGTGTTCTTCGCTCGCGGAGTTCTTGAAACAGTGATTAAACTGCGTTGGGCTCCCGACCTGATTCATTGTCATGGCTGGTTGTCATCGCTGGTGCCGTTGTATATCAAAAATGCCTATAACGATGACCCTTTATTCGAAAAATCGAAAGTCGTTTACTCGGTTTACAATGAAAATTTTAAGAAACCGTTAAGTTCATCTGCGATTGAAAACGTACTGATCGACGGGATTAAACCGGACGATGTGGAATTATTGAAAAATCCGACTTACGAAAATATGATGAAGTTGGGTGTTCAGTATGCCGATGGTGTTATTCAGGGCAGTGAAACAATCAACCCGGAAGTGGCCGAATATATTGCAGCTTCGGGAAAATTGAGCCTTGGTTATCAAAAGGAAGATACTTATATCGACGCCTATAACATTCTACGATAAAGTACTCTAAGCAGCATTGCTTTGATAAGATATGGAAAGAGCCCGGAATTTTTTTTTCGGGCTCTTTTGTTTGCCTTGCTTCGTCATTGGTAGGAGGAGGAACGACGACGAAGCGATCTTTTGCGTTATTTAATAGGGGAAGGTCTAAGGCTTGTGCCGATCTCCGAACTATTGTGATTCGTTCCTTCACGCCACTTTTGAACATCCTTTTTTCACCTTATTAAACATTTTCTACCACTTATTTAAGCGAAAGGGACGGTGATTATCCCTCGAAGTTTGTAGATTTGGAACGATTATTTCATCCTTATTGACTGATTCAGTCCCTGTTAAAAGGGAATAAACTGGAAGTCAGGAAGAGAGTGATGGTCGTTGCTTGCCGGTCGGTAGGCGGGGCCCGACTGAAATAGCAAGGAGATACCTAACAAAACCGGCAGTTTGCTGAAGAGCTGCCATCAATTAAGAAAGCATGTGTGGAATAGTTGGTTATATAGGGGATAAGAATGTTTACCCGATTTTAATTAAAGGTTTACAGCGTTTGGAATACCGCGGTTACGACTCGGCAGGTATTGCCATTTATAACGACACGCTGAAAACCTACAAAAAGAAAGGCAAAGTGAGCGAGTTGGAAGCTTTCGTTGCCGATAAAGATATTCATGGTCATCTTGGAATTGGCCATACCCGTTGGGCAACACACGGTGAGCCGAGCGACCGGAACTCGCATCCGCATAGTTCGATGAACGGTGATTTTGTGTTGGTACACAATGGAATCATCGAGAACTATGCCGAGCTAAAAAAGGATTTAACAGCCAAAGGCTATACTTTCCAAAGTGATACGGACACCGAAGTGCTGGTGAATCTGATCGAATATTTTTACAGATTGGATGAAGTAAACAGCGCAGAAATTGCTGTTCGTCTGGCTTTGTCGAAAGTGGTTGGTGCTTACGGTATCGTGGTGCTTTGCCAGCACGAGAAGGATCGGATGATTGCCGCCCGCATGGGTAGTCCGCTGGTGATTGGTATTGGTCAGGGGGAATATTTCCTGGCTTCGGATGCCAGCCCAATTGTGGAGTACACCGATAGTGTAATTTATATGAATGACGGCGATGTCGCGATTATTGAAAAACATAGCCTGACGCTGAAGACGGTTGATAACGACCCGGCAAACTTTAAAGTGACCAAAGTTGATTTGAGCATTGGCGACCTGGAAAAGGGCGATTTTGAACACTATATGCTGAAAGAAATCTTCGAGCAGCCCGATACCATTCGCGACACTTATCGTGGTCGTATCCGCAAGGATCAGGATGATATTGTTTTGGGGGGATTGATTGATGTTTTCCCGAAGATTGCACAAGCGAACCGTATTATCATCATCGGTTGCGGAACCAGCTGGCATGCCGGGTTGGTGGCCGAATATCTGATTGAAGAGTATGCGCGTGTACCGGTTGAGGTGGAATATGCCTCTGAATTCCGTTACCGCAAGCCGATCATCAATCCGGGAGATGTGGTGATTGCGATCAGCCAGAGTGGAGAAACGGCCGATACATTGGCCGCCTTGAAGATGGCGAAAGAACAAGGAGCATTGATTTTAGGAATTTGTAATGTGGTCGGTTCGAGCATTGCCCGTTTAACCGATGCGGGAGTATATACCCACGCAGGAGCTGAGATTGGCGTTGCTTCAACTAAAGCCTTTACTGCTCAGGTCACCGTGTTAACCTTATTTGCTTTCAAGCTGGCGAAAGAGCGTGGAAAAATTGATGCGGCAACGTTGAAAATGTTTATCGAAGAGATGCTGGAAATTCCGAATAAGGTTGAGAGTATTTTGTTGAAACATCCTCACATTAAATCGATTGCCGAAAAGTATAAAGACGCTGTAAATGCCTTGTACCTGGGGCGTGGCTATCTGTTCCCGGTTGCCTTGGAAGGTGCACTGAAGTTGAAAGAGATTTCGTATATCCATGCTGAAGGTTACGCTGCCGGAGAAATGAAACACGGCCCCATTGCCTTAGTCGACGATAACCTGCCGGTTGTGGTCGTTTCTGCAAAAGACGATTACTACGAAAAGGTAGTGAGCAACATTCAGGAGGTGAAGGCTCGTAAAGGAAATATTATTGCGGTAGTAACAGAAGGAGATCATGGTTTGCGAACGATGGCTGATGATTTGTTTGAAGTGCCTGAGTCGCATCCTGCAGTGGCGGCCCTGTTAACCGTGGTGCCGTTGCAGTTGTTTGCCTACTACATTGCCTTGATGCGTGGTTGCGACGTAGATCAGCCGCGAAACCTGGCCAAGTCGGTAACCGTGGAGTAGTAATTTGATGACAAATCGGGTGCAACAACCCACACGAAATATTTGGACAGAATACAAATGAGGAGATTTTTTATTATAACAGTTCTGGGATACCTGGGATACTTGATTTTCACAACATCATGTGCAAATCCGGGGATGCCTACGGGAGGTCCTAAAGATTCGATCCCACCGGTTGTTGTCCGGACTGTGCCTGCTTTCGAGGCCCGAAATTACAAGGGCAAAACCGTAAGTATCACCTTCAGCGAATACATTCAGTCGACTGATGTATCACAGGATTTGGTGATTTCGCCGCCCATCAAAAAGGCGCCGATTATCAAGACGAAGTCAAAAACTTTGATTTTGGATTTCACAGATCGTCTGGATACCAATAAAACCTATTCGCTGGATTTTAGGAATTCGATTAAGGATAACAACGAAGGAAACCCCTTGCGTAACTTCCGCTTTGCTTTCAGTAACGGACCAAAATTGGATAGCCTTACATTGGGTGGTTATGTGCGGATGGCTTCGAATATGGAGCCGGTATTGGATGCCCTGATCGTTTTGCATCGCCTGGATAGCCTGAGTGCTTTTCGTGACAGCATCCCCGATTATATCGCTAAAACCGATTCGGATGGCTTCTACCAGATTACAAATATTGCCGAAGGGAAATATCGCCTGTACGCTCTGCAGGACTTGGATAATAGCATGACCTTTAATTCGTCGGACGAGTTAGTGGCTTTCTTCGATTCATTGGTTGTTCCGGTTGCGCCGTTACAGCCTGATTCGGTCTTGTCAGCGCATATGAATGAGACTGAAGAGAATGATCAGGTGCACCAAGCGATTCGAGAAACGATGAATCGTCAGCGAGCAGACCTTCATCCTTATTATTTATTGCTCTTTCAGGAAGATGCTTTCGATCAATATCTGAAAGATTCGAAGCGTGATCGGGCTAATTTCTGCCAGTTCCTGTTTAACGATGGAGTCAGTGATACGTTCAGTGTCAAGTTGATTAATGCAAAGCATGATTCTGATTATGCCCTGTATGAATACTCGGCTGAGCGTGATACGGTTAATTTGTGGATTCGTGATACGACGATTAGTCACATGGATACGCTGCAGTTTCAGTTGAATTACGTGGTGCTGGATAGTATGCAAAACCGGGTTTTCAAAACCGACACGGTGGATCTTGCCTATGCTCGTCCTGTGGATAAATCGCCTAAGCGGAAAAAGAAAGAAGAAGACGAGGAAAATAAAAAGCCCGAAATTCAACATTTTTCGTTTAAAGGAAACGGCAAGGAAGGTTTTGATGTGTACAGCAAACTGACGCTGGAAGTTCCTGAGCCGCTTGCTTTTTTCGATTACGATAAGGTACACATGTACCATAAGGTTGATACGGTTTTTGAAGAAATCAAATATAACCTGAAGGCTGATACGACAAACTTGAGGCGGTACTCGATTAGTTATCCATGGGAGTTTGAAGAGTCGTACAAGTTGGACATCGACTCGGCAGCGGCATTAACCATTGGCGGTTACCCTTCCAATAAATTCAGTCAGACCTTGAAGATCAAGCAGGAAGCCTTCTATGCAAAAATTATATTAACCGTGGCTAACCTCCGTGGTCCAAGTTTCATACAATTGCTGAAGAATACTGACAAGGAAGAGGTCGTTCAGCAGATTACAGTGGAAGCCGATGGTGAGATTGAATTTCCGTATTTGACCCCGGATAAGTACAAGATCAAACTCGTGATCGATCATAATCAAAACGGGAAATGGGACACCGGAAATATTGAGAAAGGTATTCAACCCGAGCGAGTGGTTTATTTCCCCAAAATCCTGAAGTTGCGTTCTAACTTTGAAGTACGTGAAACCTGGAATTTGCCAAAAGATCTGCAGTTTAAAAAAGAACTAATCGATGAAGATCAGTCAGAAAAAGATGCAAAACGATCGGGTGGAAATTCTAAAAAGAGCCCGAACCGTTCGGTTGGCTCATCGCGCTAGTCTTATCGTTACGTGGGTGTTTCTAGGCTGGGGGACTGTTGCTGGTCAAGGCACGAAACTGGCATTTTCTCCGGGTGAGGAAATTAGTTACGGAGCTTATTACAACTGGCATTTTCTGTGGGTGAATGCAGGAGAGGTGACCTTTAAGGTTGATACGACGATTCAGAAAGGAAGTAAGGAGTGGCTTGTAAAAGCAACCGGGCACACGTATAAAGCTTACGATTTATTCTACACGGTTCGCGATACCTTCCTGACTTACCTGACTTATCCGGGTTTTCAGCCGCGTTATTTTTATCGGGCAGTTCATCATGGAAGTTCCAACTCGTGGCAGTCGTACGAGTTTGACAATCCCACCGGAAAAATCACCTACTTCGATGATGGCAGTCATTCGGATCTGGTGCATAAAGAATTGCCTTATCGCGAGGGAATACACGATTTGCTCAGCCAGGCCTACCAGTTTCGGCAATATGATTTTGACAATCTAAAAAAGGATCAGTCTGTCAAATTCAAAATGATGACCGATGATAAAGTTGCCGAGTTTTACTTTCGATATAAAGGTAAAGAGGAAATAAAAACACGTAACGGTCGCCGGTTCATGTGTCACAAAGTATCGGTTTGGCTGATAGAAGGCGAATTCTTCCCTGAGGGAGAAGACATGTATGTTTGGTTTACAGCTGATCAAAATCATATACCGATCATGGTTGAAACGAAAATTCAGATTGGATCGGTCAAGGCCATCTTTTTAGATGCAAAATCATTAACTTACCCATTAAATTCTGAAATACACTAATTATGGCAAATTTAAGAGACCTGAAGAAGGATATCGACTTCCTGGTAGGACAGGTAGTTATGGATTGTT
>QKCF01000482.1 GCA_003246935.1 Sunxiuqinia sp.
TAATGACAAGCCCGATTTATTTCAGTATTTGATATAAGATTGGAAATAATACTGAATAGATGGATTGAAGGAAGTTTTGGCGAGTTGCCGAGGGTTCCTTTTTTGTTTTTATGGCTTTGGGAAGTGTCTAAAGGCAAAAAAAAATGCGGTTTCTTTCGAACACCGCATTGGATTTCATATCATTAAGGTTGTTTGTTATCTGATAGTAACCGGATACGCGAATTTCTTCGAACCGGCTGCAAGTACTACTTCGTATTGTCCTGCCTGAAGTTTAGATAAGTTAAGTCCTTCGTTCACTGAGAATGAGTTATCCAATGCTTTATTGTAGATAAGTTCATTCCCGTCGTAAACTTTCAGTTTTACTTTTTCTCCAGGAAAGTTCAAATACGCAATTCTCAGAATATCATCCTCGTCACTGTAGCTGAAAAACGGCTGTTGGGTCATTTGTTTTTCGCCCAGGCTAACCTGATTGTCAGCAATGGTCAATTGGTGCTCAGTTACAACGTTGTTGCTGGTAACAATCAAATCGTAAGTACCCGTTTTGTAGTTCGAAAGGTCGTAAACCTGCTGGTACTTTTCTGTTTCCGGCTCAGTTAAACTGTAATACACAATTTCACCAGACTTATTCTGAAGGGTGATTTCAAGAGTCGCATTTTCAGCGTCATTAATTTCCAACATGGCATTTTTACCTGCCAGTGGTTTTACTTCTACCTTGGGGGTTTCCGAGGCAAATGTCAGTTGTCCTGAGGTTATCAGGATAACTAACATGCTTAAAATTTTCATTGTTGTTTTCATATCCATCACATTTCTAATCCGTTCAACTTTGAAAACCAGTTTTCAGTAATTGTTGTTTCTGTTTAAAAGACGTTGTTTGTTTGCTCTGAATTACTTGTTGATTGAGTAATCGTAAACTTCCTCGCCACTAGCCAATACTACCTGGTAGTTGCCTGTTTTTAGTTTTGCAAGGTTAAGTCCTTCGTTTACTGCAAATTTGTTATCGATAGATTTAGAGTAAATCAAATCGTTACCGTCGTAAATTTTCAGATCAACATTTTCTCCTGGGTAGTTCAGGTAAGCTACACGCAATACATCGTTGTTGAAAGAAAATACAGGATCTGCCATGTATTTCAAGCTACCAACAGAGATGTCTTTTGAATTAACGGAGAATGTACGTTCGCTTGTCGCGCCGTCGATAGTTGCTACAACTTTGTAGTCACCATTCTCAAGTTTTGAGAAGTCGTACACTTTGCGGTAGTCAGTGATGTTTCCTTCTGTTTCTTTGTAGTAGATTACTTCACCGTATGAATTTTCGATGCTGATCTCGTATTGAGATTCTGCTTTACTTGAAACTGCTACTACTGCACGGTCACCTGATAGAGGTAAGATGTCAACACGTAAGTTACCTACTGCTGATGCAATGTTTGCCGAAGCTACTAAGGCGATAATTGCGATAATTGTTTTCATTGTTTTCATTTTTCTAACTTTTAAGGTTAAACATTAAGCACAGTACAAATATAGAGTGCGGATACTAAATATGCTGCATAACACATGTTAAGGCTAGGTTAAAAAACATGCTGTCCAGCACATGTGTGCGCATGTCATTTTTTGATAATATGTGTAAAGGATTGCTAAACAGAGGTGTAAGTATCTTTGGGTGCTTCTTTGTAACTGCGTTTTTTGGGCTTGTTAAATTTTGAATTTATATTAAAAATTGCTATCTGTTAAATCAATATTAACACAAACAGGTCTTTTATTGTGAAATGCATGACATTTGTCAGTCGTTTTCGATAACGGAAGGTTGAATTGAGCGGCATTCCGACTTTACAGTTGTCATACTGTTCGAATTTAGATCTCTGGATTTCTTTAAAAAGTCAAAAAAATCAAAAATTTCCGTTGAATGCGCGTTTCAGAGTCCTTTTATGACTTCGTTCCGGTTTTTAATAGAATTGAATAGTTAGCTTTACTTATTCTATTATGGGGTAGGAAGTGGATAATAGAAGAATGGTAGTGCCTTTTTTTGAACAGCCGAAGTTTTGAGGTGTTTAAATCAGCATGTTTCTTCACACAAACAATAATAAGTTACAGGTTCTATTATATATTATTATATAATGACAGAATTCTGTTGGTGTGATGTGGGTTATAATCTTAGTAATATAAATAGTGATCAGAAAATAGATAAGACAAATGAAAAAATACGATTTTGATGAGGTTGTTCCAAGAGAAGGAACCTATAGCCTCAAGTGGGATGCGCGTGAGCGTATATTTGGGAAGTCAGACATTTTGCCACTTTGGGTAGCTGATATGGATTTCAAAACCCCTGATTTTATTATTGATGCTCTTAGAAAGCGATTGGATCATGAGGTGTTAGGGTATACATTTCGCTCTGAGTCGTATTTTCAGTCGATTGTGGATTGGATGAAGCAGCGGCATGATTGGGATATTAAAAAGGAATGGATTTCGTATAGTCCCGGGGTGGTTGCTGGCTTGAATTTATTGATCGAAGCTTTTTCGGAGGAGGGTGATGAGGTAATCATCCAAAAGCCTGTTTATTTCCCATTCTTCGATTCAGTGCTTGGAAATAAGCGTGTGGTGCTGGAGAATCCGTTGAAAATTGTAGATGGTCGGTATGCCTTCGATCTTGAAGATTTGAAAAGTAAAGTTTCGGAAAAGACTAAGTTGCTGTTGCTTTGCAATCCGCAGAATCCTGGAGGAATGGTGTGGACGAAAGAAGAACTGTTGCCTTTGTGCAATTTCTGTGTTGAGAATAACATCTTGATCGTTTCTGACGAGATTCACTCTGATTTGGTATTCCCGGGATATAAACACACCCCTGTGCCTACACTCTCAGAAGAGATTGCGCAGAACAGTGTCGTTTGCATGGCGCCAAGTAAGACATTTAATCTGGCGGGTTTAACAACCTCGTTTCTGATTATCCCAAATAAAAGGAACTGGGCTCGTTATGAGCGACAGTTGAATGTACCACACTTGCACATGGGAAATATTTTTGGGCATATTGGTCTCGAAACGGCCTTTACGCAAGGAGAGGAGTGGCGTAAGCAATTGGTGGAATACCTTCAGGGTAACTTCAATTTCATGGTTGAATACCTGGAGGAATATCTCCCGGAGATAAAACCAATGAAACTCGAAGCGACATACCTGGCATGGATTGACTTCTCGGGCTTGGGCCTAACCGATGACGAATTGCATCAAAGTTTGCTTGAGGCCGGCGTAGGCTTGAATAAAGGAGCACAGTTTGGCAAGCAGGGAGTCGGTTATATGCGACTGAACCTCGGCTGTACACGTGCAACCTTGGAGGAAGCTTTGCTGAGAATGGTGAATGTTTTAAAAAAGTAGTACGATATAATAATTGTATGCAAAAAAGAACCCTGAAGGTTTTCCTTCAGGGTTCTTTCTATATTATATTTACAAAATCAACTAGTTTGCTTCTGCCAATACGATGATTTTGTCATCTTGCATTTCAATAACACCGCCGGTTATATCAATATATGTTGTTTTATCGGCGTTGTCAATAACTTTGACCTGTCCTTTAACCAGCGTTGAAATAATCGGGGCGTGTTTTGTTAAGATCTCGAATCCACCATTTGAACCTGGTAGCTTAACCAGCTTAACCTCGCCGCTAAATAATTTCTTTTCCGGTGTAATAATTTCAAGAAACATAGTTTCGCGTTTTAGGATTAAACGGCAGCTGCAGCCATCATTTTCTCTCCTTTAGCAATTGCTTCTTCGATGGTGCCAACCAAGTTGAAAGCCGCCTCAGGATATTGGTCAACTTCTCCGTTCATAATCATGTTAAAGCCTTTGATTGTATCTTCAATTGATACCAGTTTACCTTCAAGGCCGGTAAATTGTTCTGCTACGAAAAATGGTTGCGATAAGAAACGTTGTACACGACGAGCGCGGTGAACAACGAGCTTATCATCTTCAGACAATTCGTCCATCCCAAGGATGGCGATGATATCTTGTAATTCTTTATAACGTTGCAGAATTTCTTTAACACGTTGTGCGCAGTCATAGTGCTCATTACCCACGACGTCAGGGGTCAGGATCCGTGATGTTGAATCCAGCGGGTCAACAGCAGGATAGATACCAAGCTCTGAAATCTTACGGCTCAATACGGTGGTTGCATCCAAGTGGGCAAATGTTGTGGCAGGCGCAGGGTCTGTCAAGTCATCCGCAGGTACGTATACCGCTTGTACCGATGTAATAGAACCGTTTTTAGTTGAAGTGATTCGTTCCTGCATTACACCCATTTCAGTTGCCAGGGTTGGTTGGTAACCTACCGCTGAAGGCATACGACCCAAAAGTGCAGATACCTCAGAACCAGCCTGGGTGAAACGGAATACGTTGTCGACGAAGAATAGGATATCTTTACCAGAACCTGGAGTTCCGTCACCGTCCCGCAAACTTTCAGCAATCGTCAACCCGGAAAGAGCAACGCGGGCACGTGCACCTGGAGGTTCGTTCATCTGTCCGAATACCAGGGCAAGTTTGGATTTTTTCAAGCTCTCTTCGCTTACTTTATCCAGGTCCCAGCTTCCTTTTTCCATCGACTCTTTAAATTCTTTACCGTAGTCAACGATGTCGGCTTCAATCATCTCACGAAGTAAGTCGTTACCTTCACGAGTACGTTCACCAACACCTGCAAATACAGAAAGACCACTGTGAGCCAAGGCAATATTGTTGATTAATTCCTGAATCAATACGGTTTTACCTACACCGGCACCACCGAACAACCCAATTTTACCCCCTTTGGCATAAGGCTCAATCAAGTCAATAACTTTGATACCCGTATAAAGTACCTCGGTTTCGGTTGTCAAGTCTTCGTATTTCGGCGGCTTGTTGTGAATATGCAGTCCTTCTTTGGGCAGCTGTTTCAATCCGTCTACTGCATCTCCGGTGACGTTTAAAAGTCGTCCCAGAGCGATCTCTCCCTTCGGCATTGTGATAGGGGCTCCGGAAGGAATAACTTCCATTCCTCTTTTCAACCCGTCTGTTGAATCCATTGAGATGGCACGAATGGTATTTTCACCAATGTGCTGCTGACACTCTACGACAAGGTTTGTGGTGCCCGGACGAACAATTTCCAATGCGTCATAGATTTTTGGGAGCTCAGATCCCTCCCGGTCGAAACTGATATCGACCACAGGTCCAATTACCTGAACGACTTTACCAATATTCTGATTCATGCTTATATTAGTTTATTTCCTGTGCGTCGGGAAATTACAAAAACCACCTTAATCCACCAAGCTTATTAA
>QKCF01000286.1 GCA_003246935.1 Sunxiuqinia sp.
CCAACTCCTGGAGTCCACTGAATGGCATTCAGCTCCGGAATATCCAGTAGCATCTCCAAATGACGTTGCGCACCTACTCCATCCAAATGATAAAGCGTATAATCAATTTTCTGACATTGCTCTTTGATGTATGGTTGAACAAACTGACTGTAATCATCTTCCGAGATCATGATGGAAATGTCGGACTGGACCTTTGCAACTTTACCCGGTGCCCACAGTGAAAAATAACAAAAAGTACTTTCGTCTCCTTCCCGGATGATATCGTAAATTCGATCATACACCTGAAAATAAACGTCGTTTATTTGCTGAAGCTGTTGTTTTAGCTCATCCGGCTGCATAATCATATCCATCAGAATCTCTTGTGTACCACGAATACTGGCCAACACATCCAAACCTTCAACCAGGTCAGGACATCCTACGTAATATTTTCCTTGTGCATTGGCTTTGCAGGCATTCAACAAGTCAACATGCAGTTTCCACATCGGATGATTTTCGTCAAATTCGAGTTTCATTTCCATTCCGGGCTTGTGTCGAATCCAGATTGTATCCTCTCCTCCATCCAGTTCAGCGCCCATAAGAGCAGCCAATGAACCAGGTCCCAAATGCGTATTAGCCACCGGTGGAATATCCGCCAGAAAAGAACTGCGCGAAAGCATGTAATGTAAATTGTCGGCACGCCATTGCGGATCAAACCAATATTGTTGCAGATCTTTGGACTTAGCCGGTTGAGCAATATTTTCATGGGGTGTCACGCCTTCCTGCAGATGTTCCCACATACTCAGAACAATCCCTTTTCCATTCCACCAGTCGGTATAATGTTTTTTCGATTCTTCCCAATTCTTTTTCCAGGTATTCATATTTCTGTTAGTTATAGTTTGACTTTTTATTGAAAACTCAGTAGGCCTGCAAGAATACTCGTTCCCAATCCATTGTATTGTTCATCAAAAACGATTTTTTCACATTTAGTAAAATCCATCTCGTCGGTATTGCTTACCGGTTCAGGATAAACACTAACCTCTGCGCCTGCTTTCACCCAAACAGGCATTTCATCCAACGGACATTCAAAACCTTTCAGCCAACGACCTCCATTTGAATGTTCTCCAGTGAAGAAATTTACCCATTCTCCTTCAGGCAAATACACATCGCGTTTGTTTTCACTATTCATTATCGGAGCAACCAATATATCGTCGCCGAAATAATATTGATCGTCAATATGCCAGCACATTTTATCATCGGCGTGATGGAAGACTAAGGCACGCAATACAGGGTAACCGGTTTTAGTTGTTTTTTCACTTTGCTCCACTAAGTAAGGTAATATCGCATAGCGTAACTTCAGCCACTTTCTGACGATTCCCGCAATTGCAGGATATTCATATGGCTCCCGTTTCGATGTACCGTGATAGCGTAAATGAGAAGAGAACACACCAAACTGCGTCCAGCGCACATACAAGTCGTCCGGCACAACGGAGTTCATAAAGTCTGGGACACTATGGAATCCAGGCACATCGTGGCTCCAAAAACCGAAACCAGACAAACCGATGTGAAGCCCTCCTTTCAGGGAACCAGCCAATCCATCCCAGGAGCAGGCAGAATCGCCTCCCCAATGGAGCGGATAACGCTGGCAGCCAGCCCAGCCGGCACGAGCCCATACGATACCATCTCCGGTAATTTCTTTGGTAATTTCGTAGGCTGCTTTTTGGTACAACAGGGCATAAAGGTTATTGAGTTTTTCGGGCTCCATACTGTGGTATTTTGCCTGCATATGAATGTCTTCGCCAAAATCAGTTTTAATACAAACCACGCCCATATCGAGCAGGTCTTTCAGTAAACCTTTGTACCATTCTACTGCTTTTGGATAAGTAAAGTCGATGGTCCCAGCGTAGTCGAGCGCACTGAAATTCGAACCTCCTTGCTTCTCGCTTTGCTCCAGAATACACATGTATTTGTTCTCCAGTGCTTCTTCACATTGTTCTGCCTCCCTGGCAATATAAGGCATCTGCCACAAGCTCACCTTATAGCCGTCTTCCCGCAGATTTTTGATAAACCGCCTGGGATCGGGGAAACGTTCCGGGTTAAATTTCCATTCGCACAACCAGTCGGTACGAAACCAGCCGGTATCCAGATGAATCACATCACACGGAAAATCTTCAGCGCGCAAACGACGGCAAATTTCGTTGACCTCTTCCTCTGAAAAGTAAGTCATCCGGCTCATCCATGTACCAAAGCTCCACAATGGCAACTTAGTTGGAAACCCGGTTAAACAACGGTAGTTATACAAAATTTCTTCCGGCGAGTCTCCTCCAAGAAAAAATAAATCGAGCACCGGCTCTTCACTCATCAACTGAACCGACCGACTGGAATGATCGGCTACCGAAAACTTGGAATAGGCCGAGGTGTGCATAAAAACACCGTACATCCGACTGGATAACAGAAACGGTACATTTTTATATGTTCGACGGTTGTTTACCCCCTGGCCATCCTGGTTTTTTAGCTGAAAGGTTTGCCCGGAAAGGTCCATTTTGGTAAAACGCTCTCCCGTTCCCGAAAAACATTCATCCGCGTCGCAATGAAAAGACATTGTTGTACTTCTTGTTTTACCATCCTTCTCAACGTAGGCCAACGCAAAAGCATCGTGACGGGCCGGAAAAAACTGGTCGTAGGCACTGATACGGATTTCCTTTTCCGCATCCGGATACAGCACCAGCTCCAGTCCTTTAGAGGCTGCCGGTAACAGATCACTCCAATAATCCAATTCAAATGGCTTCCGGTTGATTGAAGCTTTCAATTGCCCTTCGGCTGTTTGTATTTTCCAGCAATCATCATCTTCGATTATCTGCAGCGGTGCTTGTTTTACATCCGCATGAAACTGCAGCATCTCCGAATCAGGCAACTCAGCACGGTCAAAACCGAATGCCACTCTTAATATTTTATCGCTATATGCCCGAATCCGAAGCACGGATACCTTTACAGGACAAGCAATATCGGGTTCCAGATCATTTTGCGCTTTCTGTCGCTGAAAAGGTATTTCAAGAACCACATCTCCCCGGTCTTCCCGAACGGCGGAGGGTTCACCACATTTCCACAGAAATTCGTTCCCGGGAAATTCAGGATTGAAATCCAGAAAATCTATTAGTTGATAGTTAGTTCGTTTCATCAAAAGTTTTTTTAAACCGAATAAATAACAGTCGCAAATGATCTTCCGGAATAACAATTTACGCCCTGCCGTTTTTAATCAATATTAGTTTTTAACCTTCAGCTTACGATCGTTACTCATCTGATTCTATTTTATTCTGAACCAACAAAGTACTTATCAGAAGCTCAAATCAAATATCAACTTTTCTACAAAAAAAGAATGCCATTTTTAATCGACGGTCGATTCTATAAATTTTTTAGTATTTTTGACTGAGTTGATCGTAAACAAGTATCGCTTTATTACTGATTTTTAATTCGTTTACATGAGCAAAATGGCCACAACAGTTACATCCAACAAAAAAAGCAATCCCGGTAATCAAGGATTTTGGTGGCATAAAGATGACCCGGGGCCTTTAAAAAGACTCCCTTACATCAGGCAGTATGGTAGCATGAGATTCTCGAAAGTAAGAATAGATGAAACCATGTACCCTCACCTGAATGATGGCATTGAGATTCATTTTGTAAATAGCGGAAAATACAAATGGGTTGTAGAAGGTCAGGAAATTGAGCTTTTACCGGACAACCTGTCTGTAACAGCTCCATGGCAACTAAACGGAAGCCCTAAAGGGAAGATGGATATTGGCGAAATTTCATGGATCGTTATCAAGCCGGAAAAATATTCCGTTCAAACTTCACTCGACCTTGGTTCATGGACGAAGTTGTCAAAATCGTTCCAGGAAAGTTTAGGAGCTATGTTAGCCAGCGAAAATGCCATCGTTCTCAAAAAGGCGAAAATATTCAAAAAATATTTCGTGGAACTAAAGAAAGAGTTGACAAACCAACAAAGCGGTTTTGAAATCATGGTTGGCAATATTATCGAGAATCTTTTCATCGACCTACACAGGCACCTCTCCCTTCAAAGACAGAAGAATGAGCAAGACGATCACTTCATTGGGCAACTTAACCAAATCATCCACGCCGATTTAAATCGGAAATGGATTATTGATGATTTGGCCCAGCAATTTGGAATGGGAAAAACAAAATTCACCAACGAAGTAAAAGAACTGACAGGCTACCCACCCAATAGTTACATCATCAATTTAAAAATTGAAAAAGCAATTGAATTATTGAAAAACGAAGATACCAGCTTGTCGGATATTGCTTTTGCCTGTGGTTTTTCCTCACTCCAACATTTCACTTCTATCTTCTCTCAACGCATAGGCTTGAGTCCCGCGAAATTCAAAAAATCAGAACAGTAAAACTACTCCAAATGTCTTCAGTTGAAAATCTCACTTGATTTTTTCAGAGTCAACTTTCTCGAGAAAAACCCAGGTTTCACCGGGACCGGTCCCCTCAATTCCTTCCTGGTACTTACTCATTCTTCTATTCCAGTCCACCACACGTGGATTATTTTCTTCCGTTTTGGGATTCAATTCATCCAAGGTTTTATCGCCCGGAATTGAAATCACCAAAAGCAGTTGTCTGCCATTCCGGAACACCAACAATTGCTGAAAATCAGCATTGCAAAAACCCTGCGCTACTTCCGGCCACTCTTCAAACTGAGTTCTATGGTATTCCAGATATTCCTGTTGCAAAACCGAATCTGCTACCAGATTCGCGGTCAACAAATAATCTTTCCATGGCTTTTGGATGGTCGAATCCGAACAACGAATTGCCCTGTCGAACACATAAAATGGAGAGTTGTAATGTTTAATTTGTACATCGGTGTATTTCTGATGAATGAGTTCAGAAACACCGGAAGTGTCCTTGGCTTCTCCGAACAACACAAGATGATTTTTCCACTGGTAACATTCCAATTTTAAACTACTTAAGTCATTTACAATCGAATCCTGAAGTCCTGTATCTTTCGAAATCAATTCTAAAGCGACCCTGTAATCTCCTGAAATTTGATCCTTATTTCCCTCTCCGCTTTTCGTTGTATTTCTACAAGAAATGAGCAAGATAAATAACACGGTTGCAAACCAACAAATGGGATATTTCCGAATTTTCAATCTCATAGCGTCGTTTTAATAGATCTCTTCTTCCTTGAAATCTTCCGGATGGATTCTGATTTTTTCAGGCTCTGCATCTGGTATAATGTCTTTAAACTCTTCTTCTATTCCTGCATTTTCAATAA
>QKCF01000005.1 GCA_003246935.1 Sunxiuqinia sp.
GGTTTAAGATTTGAATAGCATTTTGTATATTTGCCGCCCTAAATCAACTGAATAAGGATATGATGTGTTTCGACGATATTCGTCCTTACGAAGATCAAGAAGTTAATCATTACCTCAATGTTTTATTGAAGGATGATTTATTTCACCAGGTCTTGTTCTTCATCTTTAATGATGAACAAAAAGTGAAAGAGATCAGTGCAATGCTGACGAATGTAAAGACTAGGGAGGAGTTACAGGTACAGTTTATGTATCCGCTGATTGAAAACTGGATTATCAAGCGTACTACTAGTGGGGTAACCTACAGTGGACTTGAAAAATTGGACAAGTCGAAAGCTTACCTTTTTATATCCAATCACCGTGATATTATTTTGGATTCTGCGATTCTGAACTATATCCAAGTGGCTGCAGGGATGAATACGACGGAAATTGCTATTGGAAATAACTTACTGGTTTACGATTGGATTGAGCACATCGTAAAGTTGAATGGTGCTTTCGTGGTAAAACGAAACTTGCCTGCACGCGAATTGTTGACTGCTTCGAAATCTCTTTCGGCATACATCAGAAAAACTATCACTGAGGATAATGTCTCTGTTTGGATAGCGCAGCGTGAAGGACGAACAAAGAATGGGTGCGATCAAACGCAGCAAGCTTTGTTGAAGATGTTAAACTTAAGTAACTGTGCCGATTTTGCATCAGGATTCCGTGAGCTGCAAATTGTTCCGCTTTCAATTTCTTACGAACGTGAGCCGTGCGGTATTTCCAAGGTAGAAGAGATTTACAAAAAGGAGCGCGAAGGATATGTTAAAACACAGTCCGATGATTTGAAAAGTATGGCCTTTGGATTAACTCGTCCGAAAGGTCGCGTTCATTTTGCTTTTGGCGAACCAATAGATGCCAGGTTAGATGAGATAGCGAAATGCGAAAACCAGCAGGAGAGCATTCAAAAATTGGCTGAGCAAATCGATGCTTGCATCTATCGCAATTACAAATTGTGGCCATATAATTACTTGGCAGCGGATATGTTGAATTGCGGACCTAAGGTAAATGGTAATGTAGATGATGCTTGCAAGGAAAAATTTGCTGAACTACTCGACGACATGGTTAAGACTATTGGCGATGGCGATGGCGATTGTCAGAAAAAATTATTCATGCAGATGTATGCAAATCCATTAATTAATAAAGAGAAAGTCGAAAAATCCAAGATATATTCAAAGTAAATAAAAACCGGAGCCTCACTCCGGTTTTTTTGTGGAATAAAGAATTTGCACCTTACCTGCAGGTGCAGGATCGTAGTTTAGGGAGAAGATTTGTCTAAAAAGAATTATTTTTGAGAAACCCCTAAATTACGGAGATGATTACAGTCTTTGTTTTGTATTTGCTGGTCTTGATGGTTATCGTTTATTATTCATCAAAAAGATCCAAGACCAATGAAGATTATGTAATAGGAGGAAAGAAGATTTCCGGGTTTTCACTTGCTTTATCTGAGCGTGCGACAGGAGAATCAGCCTGGTTACTATTAGGCCTTACCGGACATGCGTATGCTGAAGGTTGGGCTGCAATATGGGTTGCAGTAGGCTGCGTATTAGGAATCCTTTTCTTATGGTACGTTATGGCAACACCATTACAAAGGTTTGCTGAGGTGACAGACGCAATGACGGTTCCGGGGTTATTATCCTTCCGCTTTCCGGGAAGTGAAAAGAAAATAGGGATAACTAGTTCTGTAATTATTATTTTCTTTTTTATCCTATACATTGCAGCTCAGTTTAGTGGCGCAGGTAAAATATTCCATGATACTTTTGGGATTGATCCTTTCTGGGGAATGGTAATCGGATCTTTGTTGGTTACGGTTTATACCATGCTTGGAGGATTTATAACGGTTGTGGCAACCGACGCTTTTCAAGCCGTGCTGATGGTGATAACTTGTGTAGTTCTGCCTATAGTTGCTTTTCTAATTTATGCAGCGCACAATCCCGGAGGTATGGATGCCCTTTCGTTAAGGGCCGAGACGTTGCCAAAGGATTATTCTGCTGCAGGATGGATTTTTATTATGAATGGACTGAGTTGGGCATTCGGTTATACAGGCAACCTCAATTGTTAACGCGGATGATGGCAATGCGTAACTGTAAGGAAACAATTCAGGCAAGGTGGGTAGCGGTATTTTGGACCATGCTTGCTTATGGAGGTGCATTTATGATTGGGATCATCGGTTATCGACTAGTAGAGATGGGATTGATTGGCGACGCTGCAGCTGAGCTGGCACAAGATTCTGAAAAGATAATGCCAGTAATGGTCGTTACTTTGCTGAATCCGATTTTAGCAGGAATTTTACTCTCAGGGGCAGTTTCGGCGATGATGTCGACAGCATCTTCTCAGTTAATGGTAGCTTCTTCCGCGATCAGTGAAGACATGTTTGCAAATTTGAAACCACAGGTTGTTAGCGAGAAAAGGATGCTGAGAATTAATAAATGGCTTACTTTACTTGTTGGGTTGTTTGCTTTTATTTTGGCTATATCAATGGAGGATACCGTTTACGGATTGGTGTCGTATGCCTGGTCGGGCATAGGTGCTGCTTTTGGCCCTGCAATATTATTGATGTTGTTCTGGAAAAAATTCTCGCGTCATGGAGTTTATGCCAGCTTGATTGTCGGAACCTTCGCTGCTGTTTTGTGGAAGACCTTTTGGGGCGATTATACGGGTGTTTCTGAACGCTTGGCAAGTTTTTTACTTGCCTTCCTTGCAGCTGTCATTTTTTCAATTGTATATCCAGAACAGAAATAAGAGGGTTTCTTTATTCTAAAGTGGCCTCAAAAAACAAAATAAATCGTTTGTTTTTAAGATAAGGTTATGTAAATTGTATTGAGCGTACGGTGAATAAGAGACGTTTATCAATTTAGATATTGACGTTTCGTTATTTATGGGGGAATTAATTTTAGAATTTAACGAATTTGAGTTTATGGATGTAGCAGTATCGCAGCTGCTTTTGTTATAAAAAACACAGCTTTAGCTGGTGTATTTTGTGCGTGTGTGTCATTTTTTTGCTTTGAATTAGGGAGATGGGGTGAAAGTTGTAGGTTTTCGATCGTCATGTTTAAAATTTCTAATTACAACTTTTTATGGACAGACCTTTGTTGCTGTATTTCGTTTTAGGCATTTTTTGTCTTACGTCGTGTACTCGTCAGTTTGATTTAAAGGAAGACTTGGTGCTGAATGAAGTCTTTGCAGTTGATGAGATATCTGAAGTACAGCGGATCATTGATTTTGTTGATGTTCGTGTCGTTAAAGCAACAGGACAGGATGACATTGATAAAGCTTATCATGCCTGTTTGAGGGAAATTAATGAAAACGGGGGCGGGTACGAACTGATGAGTCGAATTCTCCGCCCTGAAGAGAAAGCGCAGTTAAAGGCTTGTTTAAGTCCTTCTGTCGCGAATGCATTTTGGATTCCCGAGGAAATCAATCCCTCGCTAATATTCACAAGGAATGAATCAGTCAATCGGCTCGAATATAGTAGTTGGTCTATCAATCCAATTGGCCGCTTTCAGGCTTATTTGAAGAAAAAGGGAGTGACAAATTATTACTATAGAAATCTGTATTTGTCTATTCTGAAGAATGGCGATTTAAGTATAGATGATGCGAAGTGGTTTTCTAGTCATCATCAGGAGTTCGATTTTGAAGAGCCGCAAGCACGGCTGTGGGGGGCAATATATTTGTTGCGGGTCTCCCAGTCTGCGCAGATAACAAGCCTTTAATTTTAATTCACTGCATGCTTATTACTTTGAATATCCCGTTTGTGATATGTTGCAAATCATCGAAGAAAAGTGGTCGGTGGCATTCATTTTGTACGAAGTTGATTAAAAACAAAAAAGATGAAAGCGCTTTTTATAATTTGGATGATGATTGTTTTCAGTTTTCAACAAGCGAGCGCACAGAAAGTCACGGCTAAAGAGCGAAGAGCTACAAGGGTTGAAGAAGTGCATCAGCTTGTTAAAAGTGGAAATTTTCGTTTCGTAGCAAGAACAGCAACGCCTCTCGCAGGATCGAAGATTGATTTAACTTCGCCATATGATCTGGAGATACGCGGAGATTCCGTAGAGGCATATTTGCCATACTTTGGAAGAGCGTACCAAGCGTCCTATGGGAGTAATGATGGTGGAATTAAGTTTGAAGAGTTGAGTAATGAAAAGACAATTGAGTTTAACGAGCGAAAAAGTTTGTATCTCATCAATTTTAACGTCAAGGCAGTACAAGATAGTTATAAGATCTCGTTGTCGGTAGGGCTAAGTGGCTATGCCGATTTGCGGATTAGCCCAACGAACAGGCAGGCAATTAGTTATTACGGGATTGTGGAAGCTTTGCCTAAGAAAGTTGAGTAATTTGGGTTTGAGTAAATTGTTTTATTGTTTATCTAAAGAAAGGTTAGTTTTGAAGGAACGATCGATGAGGTTCCCTAGCTAAAAAGGGCTGTATAAGAAAAAAGAGCGGAAAGCCATTTTAAATTTTTCGCTCTTTTTTTGTTGTATAAATATCTATTGATTTACAGCTACTTGTTTTGATTCGCCCGGAAGAATAAGGTTAAGAATAATTCCGACAACAGCAGCAAGTCCGATCCCTGCTAACGAGAAATTTCCCCAGGATACAACAGCTCCACCAATTCCGACTGTTAATACAACCGATACAATCACCTGATTACGGGTTTTAGTCATATCCGTTTTCGAGTCAATTAATGTTTTTATGCCTATCGAGGCGATTAATCCGAAAAGCAATAGCATGATGCCACCTAAAACAGCTTGGGGAATAGTTTTTAGGAATCCACTGATTTTGCCGATCAGTGAGAACGCAACTGCTGTCACTGCAGAAATACGTAGTATAAAAGGATTCGTCACTTTGGTAAGGCTAATTGCTCCGGTAACTTCAGAATAGGTTGTATTCGGAACGCCGCCAAAGAATCCTGCTAAACTGGATGCTATACCGTCGCCAAGTAATGTTCGGTGCAGTCCCGGCTTTTCGATAAAATTCTTTTCTGCAACACCGCCGATAGCATACATATCGCCAACATGCTCTATGATCGGAGCAACAGCAACCGGTATCATATAAGAAATGGCGCCCCAGCTAAATTTTGGTGCGGTAAAAGCAGGAAGTCCAATCCAGCTTGCCTCTTTGATCGGAGTAAAGTCAATAACTCCCAAAAAAAGACCAATTACATAACCAACAACAATACCGATAAAAATTGGGATTAGTTTGATCATGCCCTTGGTAAAAATTACGACGATAATCGCTGCTAATAAACTGCAGCTTGCAATGATCCAGTTTGTCTTAGCCATGTCGACCGCAGTGCTAGCTAAAGATAAACCAATGATCATGATAACCGGCCCAACTACGGTGGAGGGGAAAAGCCTTTCGACAAAAGTTAAGCCTCTAAGTTTTACAAGGGCTGATACGATTGCATAGACTAAACCAACTGCGATAATTCCAGAGAACGTACCTGGAAGTCCATACAGCTTGGTCGACTCAATAATTGGAGCAATAAATGCGAAGCTACTCCCTAGGAATACCGGAACCATACCTTTTGTGATTAAGTGGAAAAGCAGCGTTCCGATACCGGCTGTAAACAGAGCAACAGCAGGATCTATGCCAACCAATAGAGGAACTAATACCGTTGCTCCGAAAGCAACAAACAGGAATTGCACGCCTAAAACCATATTCTTTGGAGTGAATTGGTTTTGGCTGTTTCGAATTGAATCCATAGGGTTCGATTTTACAATTAGTAAACAGGATTAATAAATCTTTGCAGCGATGTCTTTGATATATAGTTGCAAATTAGTTTTTCCTCTGAATTCGTTTTCTGAAATGTGGTAAAGAATGTCGAAAGGCAAGCCTTGACTGATTGCTTCGTAATGATTGGCTTGATTAAAAGCAATGGCCGAAAAAACAGATGAATTGCCGGTTGGTTCCACCAGATCCAGTTTTAGGTGCTCAAGATTTCGCCCAACACATCGGCTTGTACCACTGTCCAATACGTTTTCAGTAAGGAAAAGAGGAGTCATGTTGTGAGGGCCAAATGGCTCAAACTGTTTTAAAATTCGGTAAAATTTAGGAGTGATATCCGAAAGTTGAAGTTTGGTGTCGGCTTCGTAAACTTCGGTTTTCTGCGATTCCGTGATCGTACTTTTTACAATTTCCTCGAAACGACGCGTGAATGCCGGAATGTTTTCGATTTTCATGGTTAGGCCGGCTGCATACATATGGCCGCCATACGATTCCAGCAAGTCAGAGCACTGCCCGATAGCTTCATATAAGTCGAAATCTCTGACAGAGCGGGCTGACCCAGTTGCCAATCCATTTGATTCAGTAAGGATGATTGTTGGGCGATAATAGTGCTCTGTTAATCGTGATGCAACAATCCCCACAACTCCTTTGTGCCAATCCCGGTTGTAAAGTACCGTCGAATGACGCTCGGAATGAACAGGATCATGTGTGATCATATCCAATGCTTCCTGGGTAATGTCGCGGTCAAGCGTTTTTCGGATTTCGTTGTATGAATTAATTTCTTCACCCAACGCGATTGATTGATCTTCGTCTGATTTGACCAAAATCTCAACAGATTTTTTCCCGTGTTCAATTCTGCCCGATGCATTTAATCGTGGTCCGATCTTGAATACGATATCGCTGATTGTGATTTGCTGTCCAACAAGATTTGAGATCTGAATGATTGTTTTTAGCCCCAAGCTCGGGTTGCTGTTCAGTTTCTTTAAGCCGTAATGAGCTAAAACACGGTTTTCACCAGTTACCGGAACAATGTCCGATGCAATACTGACGACTACGAGATCAAGTAGATCATATAGCTCAACTACCGGTATATCATTTTTCTGCGTGTAAGCTTGAAGTAGTTTAAAGCCTACACCACATCCTGAAAGTTCTTTGTAAGGATATTTGCAGTCAGGTCGTTTGGGGTCGAGAACGGCTACTGCATTCGGAATTTGTTCATCCGGGTTGTGGTGGTCACAAATAACAAAATCGATTCCGAGTTCTTTTGCTTGACGGATTTTTTCAATTGCTTTAATCCCGCAGTCGAGTACAATTACCAGTGAAAATTTTTCTTGTGCAGCATACTCGATACTTCGGGGCGATATCCCGTAACCTTCCGAGTAGCGATCAGGAATATAAAAATCCAAATCCTTGATGCGAGTTCTGAGAAATTGATACATCAAGGCGACCGAAGTTGTTCCGTCTACGTCGTAATCACCGTAAATGAGAACTTTTTCCTGGTTTTCAATGGCTTGCTCCAGGCGTGTAACAGCTTTATCCATATCCTTCATCAGGAAAGGATCGTGCAGGTCGGAAAGTTTTGGACGAAAAAAAGACTTGGCTTCATTAAAGGATGTAATCCCCCTTTGCGCCAACAGGTTGGCAATAACCATGTTGACATTCAGGGCTGCAGATAAATGCTTGATTACATTTATGTCGCCATGTTCTTTTACTTTCCAGATTTTTTCCATTGGTGTTGAAGGTGTTCCCTCGGAGATACGATAATTAAAACTGTCCAAAGATAACAAATGAAGATAGAACTGGAAACTCTATTTGAGCCCTCTGAGGTCTTTATTTAATCTATGTTAGTAAAAATTTATCTAAATTTCATCGCTTCAAATCTTTAGGCTTGAAATAAAATTATCAACATTAAGTACGAACGGACAAATCGTTGATTTTGTATGTTTTAGTTTCAAATTCAACGGAAGTAGGGTTTTTTTAATTCTTATCTTATCTTTGCACAGATTTTTTAAAGCAGAATTTATAATTGATCATTCCAATGAGTGCAGCAGAATTAAGTGAACAGGAGGTTATCCGGAGAAATTCTTTAGCAAAATTAAGAGAGTTGGGAATTGAGCCGTACCCGGCAGCAGAATTCCAGGTAAGTGCTAAAGCAGCAGAAATTAAGGCTGAATTTGATCCGGAAAAACAAAACTTCCAGGAAGTCGCTTTGGCCGGCCGCGTGATGAGTCGCCGTATTATGGGGAAAGCTTCATTTGCTGAATTGCAGGACGATACAGGTCGTATCCAGATCTACATAAACCGCGATGAAATTTGCCCGGGAGAAGATAAAACCCTTTATAACGAGGTGTTCAAGAAGCTGCTGGATATTGGTGATTTCATTGGAATTAAAGGTTTTGCTTTCACTACTCAGGTGGGTGAAAAATCGATTCACGTAAAGGAACTGGTTGTTTTAAGTAAATCATTACGCCCGCTTCCAATCGTAAAAGAAAAAGATGGCAAAGTATACGATGCATTCACTGATCCGGAAATGCGCTACCGGCAGCGTTACGTTGATTTGGTGGTTAATCCTCAGGTGAAAGATGCGTTCATTAAACGTACAAAGATCGTAAATACGATGCGTCAGATGTTTAATGAAAATGGCTATTTGGAGGTTGAAACTCCAATTTTGCAGTCAATTCCAGGTGGAGCTGCAGCTCGTCCGTTCATTACACATCACAACTCACTGAATATTCCTTTGTATCTGCGTATTGCGAACGAGTTATACTTGAAACGCCTGATTGTTGGTGGTTTTGAAGGAGTATATGAATTTGCGAAAGATTTCCGGAATGAAGGTATGGACCGGACTCACAACCCTGAGTTTACCGCAATGGAAATCTATGTGGCTTACAAAGACTATAAGTGGATGATGAATTTCACTGAAGAAATGGTTGAACGTGTTGCTTTGGCATTGCACGGTAAAACTGAAGTTCAGGTTGGGGATAAAATCATCGACTTTAAGCGTCCTTACCCACGTGTGACGATGTATGACGCGATCAAAGAGCACACTGGCTACGACATTGCCGGAAAGTCTGAAAATGAATTACGCGAGATTTGTGATAAGTTGGGTATTGAAACTGACCCGACAATGGGTAAAGGAAAATTAATCGATGAGATCTTTGGCGAAAAATGCGAACATAATTATGTTCAGCCGACTTTTATTATCGACTATCCGGTTGAAATGTCGCCGCTGACGAAAAAGCACCGCGATAATCCGGAAGTAACAGAACGTTTCGAATTGATGGTGAACGGAAAAGAGTTGGCCAATGCTTACTCTGAGCTGAATGATCCGATTGATCAACGTGAACGTTTTGAGGATCAGATGCGTCTGTCTGAAAAAGGAGATGATGAAGCCATGTTTATCGATCAGGACTTCTTGCGTGCATTGGAATATGGGATGCCTCCTACATCGGGGATGGGGATTGGTATCGATCGCTTGACCATGTTCATGACCAATAATCTATCAATTCAGGATGTTTTGTTCTTCCCGCAAATGAAGCCGGAGAAGAAAAGTGATGTTGATGCTGATGATAAATTTGAAGCAGCTGGTGTTCCGACTGAATGGATTGACGTTCTGCGTAAAATGGGTTTCAAAAAAGCAGATTCACTGAAAGAAGCTAAACCCGGAAAATTGTTTAACGACATTTGCGGATATAACAAAAAAAATAAACTTGGATTGCAAAATCCAACCATGGAAGACGTGACCAGCTGGATCGCCTAACCGTTGGCCTGATATGTTTACAGAACCTAAAATAACAATAATAGGAAGTGGAAGCTGGGCTACGGCTTTAGCGAAGATTCTTCTTAATAATGTTGATCGGATTGGTTGGTATTTCCGTAACCCGGAAAGTATTGAGCAGTTTAAGCGATTTAAACACAATCCAAACTATTTGCGCGGGGTTGAGTTTGACATTAATCGTATTGAATTCTTTTGTGATATTAATCAGGCGTTTGAACGGTCAGACGTTTTGGTGCTGACTATTCCTTCAGCTTTCCTTAACACGACAATGTCTGAGGTGACCGTTGATATCACTAACAAATATGTTGTTTCAGCAGTTAAGGGCATTATTCCGGAAGGAAATCAAATTGTTGGACAATATCTGAATCAAAAGTTCAAATTGCCCTACGAACGAATTGGTGTTATTGCCGGACCTTGTCACGCTGAAGAAGTTGCTCTGGAGCGCCTTTCGTACCTGACAATTGCATGCCCTGATATTCGTCGGGCGCGCGACTTTGCGTTCAAGCTGGAATGTCAGTATATCCGCTCGCATGTGTCAGACGATATTTGGGGAACTGAATATTCTTCAGTGCTAAAAAATATTATCGCAATTGCCTCCGGAATTGTACACGGATTGCGTTATGGCGATAATTTTCAGGCGGTGTTAATTGCTAATGCCATTCAGGAAATTAAGCGGTTTGTTGACAAAGTGCATCCGATCACTAGGGATATCAAAAGTTCAGCTTATTTGGGCGATTTATTGGTTACTGCTTATTCGCAGTTTTCACGAAATAGGACCTTCGGTACCATGATTGGCAAAGGCTATACAACTCGGACAGCACAATTGGAGATGCACATGGTTGCTGAAGGGTATTATGCAACAAAGTCCATTCATGAGATTAACCTGGAGTATAAAGTTAATCTTCCGATTTGTGAAGCCGTGTACAATATCTTATATGGTGGAGAGAATCCAGCAGCAGAGATTCGTCGTCTGACTGAAAAATTGAGATAGCTTTTGCTGGTCGAGCAATTCAGCGTCATATAATTTCACGAGATTTCTTTACTCAAAATAGTCGAGGCTTCATTCCTTATCTGAATGAGGCCTTTTTTATTTTTGTACTTTTGAAGAAAGTAACAGATTTCCAACCCGAGCAAAATGAAGTCGGATCAAATCAAAGGATATGCGTTTGCGATTATCGCAACCATTGCTTTTTCCAATATTTACATTTTCAGTAAAGCTGCGTTGAATGAGGTTCATCTCAGTCAATTTGGTTTTTATTGGTTTGCCATTGCCTCGGTTTTAAATATTGGGTGGCTATTTTACCGAAAGCACAACCGATACGTACGAGCGTTGAGTGGAAAGCAGAAGCGCGCATTGCTAATGTTGGGTATTCTCGAAATCATCACAACCAGTTTTTTTTACTTATCAATTCAGATTATTCCCGATCCGGCAGTTACTGGTTTTATGGGGAACTTGTATCCGGTGATTTTAACCGTCATGGGAGTGGTGTTTTTGAAAGAAAAATTTTCGCTGACGGAAACTGTCGGGGCAATGTTGGCTTTAGTTGGTGCTTTCGTTGTTAGCTACCAGGGAGGAACGAAGTTGTCTGAACTTTTTATTCCTGGAGCAGGTGTTGTTTTACTGAACGCACTGTTTGCCGCAATTGCGTCGGTGGTGGTTAAACTGAATGTGCGGGATATGTCTCCTGAAATTATTAACACGAACCGGTCGGTGTGGTTGTTGGGTTTCTCAATATTGATGGTGTTGTTTTACCGCCCATCACTCGAAATTCCCTTTACAGCATTGGTGAATATCGCAATCGGAGCTTTTGTTGGTCCGTTTATAGCATTGCTGCTGATTTATTACTCGTTTCACTATATTGAAGTCTCCAAATCATCGATCGTACAAAGTACGAAAGTTGTGTTTGTTTTAATAGGCAGCGTATTGTATTTCGGAACATTTCCTTTGGTTCACCAGTTAGTGGGAGGTCTTTTAACATTGATTGGTGTTTTGCTCATATCGGCGGCAAAACTTCCAATGTTTACATTGAAGAAGAAACAGGTTTGATGTTGATTCAATTATTATGAATTATTTAGCACATTTGTATTTGTCGGGCGATTCGGATGAAGTGTTGCTGGGAAACTTCATCGGTGATTATGTGAAAGGACAGAAATACCTGCATTATTCAGATGATGTGCAAAAAGGTATTCTTTTGCATCGGGCAATCGATTCTTACACCGACTCGCATCCATTGGTGAAAGAAGTTGCCGGTTTCTTTCGTCCTGAATACGGGCGCTACGCCGGGATTGTGACGGACGTAATTCTTGATCATTTTTTGGCATGTTACTGGCGCGATTATTCACCTTATTCGTTGAGGCAGTTTGCCAAGCATGTACATGCTGTGCTACTATCTAACTTTTTTCAATTACCGACCAGAGTGAAGGGCTTTTTGCCTTTTCTGATTCAGCATAAACGGTTGGAGTCGTATGCGCGGATCGATGGAATTCAGCAATCGCTGCACATTATGGCTCACCGAACCAGTTTGCCGGACAAAACCAATCAGGCAATAGATGTGCTCGAGGCAAATTTTGAGATTTTGCACGAATTATTTGATCGGTTTATGGAAGACATGATCACACATGTTGAGGCAAACTATTCCATTAAGGTGATTAAAACCGATCGTTCATAGCTATGTTTGGTCAATAAAAAAATCCGAACCCATGGAGGACGGATTTCTTTGAATTCATTTAGTATATTATTGCGTTATTCTTCTAATCCAAATAGCTGTGTGGTCTCATAACTTTCGCCGGGTGCGAGTTGAATTTCGTAGTCAAATGAGTTGGTTGCTTCAATACAAACAAAATTGGCAAAACCATCATCCGGCATATCGATCATTTGAATGCAGGCCTGGCTTCCCGGATTCCAAACGGTCGTAACTTTGCTGCCTGCCTTTTCTATTCGGATGCGACGCCGGAATCCTTCGTCCTTCAAAACAACAGGAGTCTCAGTGTTTTGATAATGGCGCGTCATCGGATCGGCTATTTGCAAAATATTTTTTTCTTGCTTTCCCGTTGTGTCAGTTAGTTGGTTAATATAGGTCAAGCCTTCCAGTCCCTCAATTGCAATGTGGGCGATATCTGATATGGCGAAGTAGCTATGCAGCGCACAACCGTAAGTGAAGTTTTCAGAAGATGTATTTTTAACCTCTAAAGTAACCTGCATATTCGCGCCAATCACAAAGCGCATCACGGCTTCAAAGTCATGAGGCCAGAAGTCTTTGGTGGCATCCGACGATTTTAGTATTAGTTCAATTTTTGTTTCGCCGTTTGTCAGGCTTTCTGTCGAGCGTACATCCCAGTACATGCGGCGGCCGAAACCGTGTTGAGGTAAATTTTTGGCTGTTTTGTGCGGCCCAAACCAAGGGAAGCACACCGGGATTCCTCCACGAATTGGTGTTCCTTCTTCGAACGCAGAGTCGGGGCTCATCCACAACATATCCATCGTTCGCACCGGGCGAAAACTGGTTACATGTGCACCGTAAAGGCAAATGTCAGCGTCTGCATATTTGTTGGCAATATTGATGAAAACGAGGTCGCCATCCATTTCCATGAAACCAACCTCACCTTCAATGCCGTATTTGTCGTCTAATTCGTCTGTTTCAATCATGATTCTATAATTATTGATTTTAGGTTTTTGTGTCAGAGATTAATAGATCGCATCAAATTTTTCTTTCACAATTTCTTTGACCTCGTTCATGTCTATTTTTCTTCCCAGTTCGCGCTCGATCGATGTTACTCCGTACGAAATGAATCCGCAAGGGTTGATGTAGCTGAAATAACGCATATCGGTATTCACGTTTAGTGCAAATCCGTGCATGGTGACATAGCGGCTTACACGTACGCCGATGGCACAAATTTTTCGTGCTTTAGCAGGAATATCGCTGTCGAGCCACACGCCTGTTGCCCCTTCTTTGCGTCCACCCTTAAGGCCGTAATGTGCAATTGTGGCGATGATAGCATCTTCCATTTTCTCGATATACTCGCGAACACCAATATGGTAGTTCTCCAAATCGATGATTGGATAGCCAACTAGCTGGCCGGGACCATGGTAGGTGATGTCACCTCCGCGATTGATTTTATAATAGGTCGCTTCAATTTTCTTCAGGAAGTCGTCATGCACCAGCAGATTGTGCTCGTCGCCACTTTTCCCTAATGTGTAAACATGCGGATGTTCCACCAATAAAAAGCGGTTTAGATCGGTTGGAGCGCCTGTGGCTTTTTTCGTTGCCTGTATTTCTTCCAAAATACTTTCCTGGTAGTCCCAACAATCTTTATAGTCCTTTAGACCAACATCTTCGTATGTAAATTTTGTCATAATGTGTTAAATTTCAAATTTCAACATCGAACGCAGTCGCGGAATTGTTGTCTTCGTTTTTAGATGAGAGACTGATTACTGCAACTGTAGGGCTTTTCAAGCTCCAGCGTGCAATTCTGCACGATAGCTCGAGCGTACCAGCGGACTACTTTCGACGAAAGAAAAACCCTTATCTAAGCCAATTGTTCGGTATTTTTCAAATTGTTCGGGCGTAATGTACTCTACAATGGGCAAGTGCTGCTGAGTTGGAGCGAGGTATTGACCGATTGTCATCACCTTGCAACCTACAGCGAGCAGGTCATCCATGGTTTGCAGCACTTCATCTTCTGTTTCTCCCAGTCCCAGCATGATTCCCGATTTGGCGACGCAGCCACTTTCGGCGATGGTGCGTAGAACTTCCAGACTTTGTCGGTATTTAGCTACGCTACGGATTTGCGGCGTGAGGCGCTCCACGGTTTCTAGGTTATGCGATATAACTTTGGGTTTAGCATGAATAATTTGTTGAACCAGTTCTGTGCGTCCCTGAAAGTCCGGAATCAGCACTTCAAGCTTTGTCTGCGGATTTGTTTCTTTAATTTTTTGGATTGTATCAACCCACGCTCCGGCACCAAGGTCGGGAAGATCGTCGCGGTCGACTGAAGTAACGACAGCATGTTTTAGCTTCATAATTTTGATAGATTCGGCTACTCGTTCCGGTTCCTTTGGATCTACAGAAAGAGGCTTTCCGCTTTTAACACCACAAAATTTACAGTTTCGGGTACAGATCTCTCCAAGGATCATAAATGTGGCGGTTCCCCGATTCCAGCATTCACCAATATTCGGGCAATTTCCGCTGGTACATATGGTGTGTAGTCCGTGTTTCCCGACGAGGTTTTTCACTTTCGAGTAGCTCTCGCCTTTGGGCATATTCATTTTCATCCAACGTGGAAGGCGTGGCCTTGGTTGTGTTTCGTCAGTCATTGGTTTTTGGCAATTTTCCAGTAAAAGTAATTATTTCCCGGCGTTTCAACTTCTGTTATACGATTGGATAGACCGACATTTGCGTTGAAGCTTGAATATATGAGACTTGCGCGACTGGTAAAATACGTAATTTCAGAACGAAGCAGGGCGATAAGATACAATCATTTGCGAAGAATGCTAGTTTTGTAGTTATGAAGCAGTCACTGAATTTCATTTTCTGTTTTTTGTTTTGTTGTGTAACTGTTAGTTTGAAAGTTGAGGCACAACAGAACCCGGATGTGAGTAAGGCGCAACTGGCGAACAAATATTACAACACCAAAGCTTTTGATAAGGCTGCCGGATTGTATGACGAACTTTACCAAAGCACAAAAAGTCCGCATTATTTCGAATTTTATTTAACCTGCTTAATTGAGAGTGATCAGCTGGAAATTGCTGAAAAGGAGATCAAAAAGGCTTTGCGGAAAAACGACAATCCGGCTAACCTTTACGTGCAATGGGCTATGTTGCTCAAGAAGCAGGGCTTGAAAGAGGAGGCTGATGGGAAATTGCAGCAAGCAATCAAAACAGTTAAGCCGTCAAGGAGTGACTATACCCGCTTGGCGAATATCTTTTTGAGTAAGGGGGAATATGACTATGCGGAGCAGTTGTACCTGAAAGCTCCGAGCGAAATGCCCGGCGAAAGTTTCAATTATGAGTTAGGGCGGGTTTATCTATATCAGCGCGATTATAGGAAGATGTTTGATGTATATCTGGATATGATTCGGGAGGATGAGCAAACTTTGCCGCGAATGGAAAGTGCGATCCAGAATGCATTTCGTCTGGACGTTGATCACTCGCTTCGCGATCAGCTTCAGACTTCAATTTTAAATCGCATGCAGAAAGAACCGGAGGTGACCACTTATAATCGCTTGTTGATTTGGATGTTTCTCAGTGAGAAGAAATATGCGTTGGCATTGCGTCAGCAGATTGCATTAGACAAGCGAGGTCTTGAGGAGGAACCGATGATTATGGAGTTAGCCCGGATCGCCGGTCGAAACGAAGGTTTTGATGATGCCCTTAGCGCCTATGATTACCTGATTGCAAAAGGGAAGAAGACACCGTATTTGTTTATGGCGAAAGTAAATCGCATGAATTTGCTTTATACCCAATTTGAAAAGAAGGCCGATGGTGCTTTAACTGCAATCGAACTTGCTTCGCAGTTTGAGTCGCAACTGCAAGAGTTGGGGTTCGAAGAAGATACATACACGCTGGTTTTGAATTATGCTCAGCTTTTGGCGTTTGATTTGAATCAACCAGTCAAAGCAATCGGGTTACTGTCCAAAGGAGTGGAATTGCCTCAGCTCAATTTGATGGAGCGGGATGAGTTGAAAACAGCTCTTGCCGATGTTTATGTTTTTACAGGTGATGTTTGGGAGGCGGTGTTGTTGTATTCTCAGGTTATTGAAAACAACAAAAACAACGAACTGGGCGATCAGGTAAAAATGAAAAAAGCAAAGCTTGGTTATTACATGGGCGAAATGTCGTGGGCGAAAGCGCAGTTGGATGTTTTGAAAGCCAGTACCTCGAAGTTAATAGCGAATGATGCGATGCAGTTGTCATTATTTATCGGGAACAATATGAATTTGGATACGACAAGTGTGCCGCTTCAACTTTTTGCCGAGTCCGATCTGTTGCTGTTTCGTCATCAGCCAGATGCTGCCTGGGCTATGCTCGATAGTTTACAAAATACCTATCCGTTTCACAGTTTGCAGGATGATATTTTCTACAGGAAGGCATCCATCCGGGAGAAACAAGGAAACTGGCTGGATGCCGCTGTTTGGTTGGAAAAGATCGTTGAGGAATATCCGTATGACTTGCTGGCTGACGATGCTCTTCTGGAATTGGGTAATCTTTATCGAACCAAACTTGCCGATGTGGAGAAAGCTAAAAGTTATTACCTGAAGTTAATGGAGGATCATCCGGGAAGTGTGCATGTTGAACAGGCGAGAACTTATTTCCGCGAATTGCGCGGCGATTTTGATCAAAACGCGGATGAAGAAATCCCTGTAGACGAAATTATCAACTAAATGAAAAATCAAAAGACGGCTATTTTACTGGCTTTAGTAGCGGTGTTGCTGTGGTCTACTGTGGCAACTGCTTTCAAATTGGCATTGAAAGAGTTTACGCCTTTTCAGTTGATCTTTGTGGCCTCGGTTGTTTCGCTGTTGTTTTTTATGTGTGTGTTGCTGTTTTCGGGGAAATGGCGGGAGCTAACCGATGTTTCTGCACGGCAGCTTGGAGCCTCCGCTATTCAGGGCTTTTTAAATCCGTTCTTCTACTACCTGATTTTATTTAAGGCCTATGCTTTAAATCCGGCACAGGTAACACAGGCGCTAAATATGGTTTGGCCGGTGACCTTAGCCTTACTTTCAGTTCCTCTGTTGGGACAAAAACTGAGTTGGAAGAATCTGGTCGCGATATGTTGCAGTTTTGTTGGCGTAGTGTTCATCTCATCACAAGGAGGATGGGATGGCTTTGCCCGAACGAACACTTTAGGCGCATTGCTTGCTTTGGGAAGTAGCCTGATTTGGTCGTTGTACTGGATATTTAGTGCCCGTGATAAGCGCGACCGCATTGTGGTGCTTTCGTGGAATTTCATCTTCGGTCTGATTTTCTTACTGGGCTATAGCTTTTTCGAAGCCGGGGCTTTTACGTTTCCGCTATCTGGAGAGGCGTTCTGGTCAGCTATCTATGTCGGATTGTTCGAGCTTGGGGTAACCTACGTGATTTGGATTTATGCCTTGCATAAGAGTGAAAATAATGCTGTTACCGGAAATTTTGTGTTTTTATTTCCCTTCATCTCGCTGGTGTTTATTCATTTCATTTTGCACGAAACCATTTATGCAACCACATTTTTCGGCTTAAGTTTTATACTTTTAGGCATTCTGATTCAGCAAATCCGCTTGCCGTTGTCTCGTTTGGGGCAAATGCTTCGGTCACGAAACAGTCGCTCATGAGTTTAGAAGGAAAACGCATTTTAGGAATTGACCCGGGAACGGTGGTTATGGGGTACGGGCTAATTGAAGTGAAAGACAATAAGCCCCGTGTGCTGCATGTTGGTGTTGTCAAAACAACCGGCTACAACAACCACTATCTTCGTTTAAAGCATATTTTTATTCGTACTCAGGCCTTAATTGAGGAATACTTGCCGGATGAATTAGCAATTGAGTCACCTTTTTACGGAAAAGATATTCAGGCGATGCTAAAGCTGGGACGTGCTCAGGGCATTGTCATGGGGCTGGCACTTCAGCGCGATATCCCGGTTTTTGAGTATGCTCCGCTGAAAGTGAAGCAAGCGATTACCGGCATGGGACGCGCAGCTAAAGAGCAGGTCGCCTATTTCCTGAAAAACACCTTGAAAATCGATAACCTTCCGCCAGAGCTGGATGCTACCGACGCGGTGGCTGTGGCTGTGTGTCATTATCTGCAGATGAAAAATCCGATCGCTAAAGCTGAATATAAAGGATGGGGCGATTTCGTTAAAAAGAACCCGGGGCGGGTAAAATAGTGACGCAGTAAGAACGCATTGGCGACCGCTTCTCTGAAAATTTTGAGGCATTAACAAATGTTAGTGGCTCCACTGGCTGTCCGGGAAGGCATTAATAAATGTTAGTGGCTCCACCTGTTGTCCGGGAAGGCGTTAACAAATGTTAGTGGCTCCACCGGTTGTTCGGGAAGGCGTTAACAAATGTTAGTGGCTCCACCGGCTGTACTGGAAGGCATTAACAAATGTTAGTGGCTCCACCAGCCGTTCGGGAAGGCGTTAACAAACATTAATGGACATCATCATTATTCTATCAAGACAAGCCACTGCGTTTAAATACGGATTGGTATTAACCGGCTCCTGAAGCTTCCCTTTTGAAGCCTTCAACACTTGCCCCTTCCAAACTATTCTTCTATTTTCGTGGTACCCAAAAACAAACAAACATGGACGTTAAGATAGAAGACAGCTGGAAAAGTGTTTTGACCGAGGAATTTGAAAAGCTATACTTCGGTAAATTGACCGAATTTGTTCACAATGAGTATCGGACTCATACCGTTTTTCCTCCTGCTAAGTTGATCTTTAATGCTTTTGATCAGTGTCCGTTTGATCAGCTAAAGGTTGTTATTCTGGGGCAGGATCCTTATCACGGCCCCGGTCAAGCGCATGGAGCGCATGGGTTGTGCTTCTCTGTGAATGAAGGCGTTGATTTTCCACCAAGTCTTCGAAATATCTTTAAAGAGTTGAACGGCGATGTGAACAAGCCAATTCCGACCTCGGGAAGTTTGATCGATTGGGCGAAACAAGGTGTACTTCTTTTAAACGCTACTTTAACTGTTCGGGCACATCAGGCCGGATCGCATCAGAAAAAAGGCTGGGAAGAATTTACCGACGCGGTCATTCACCGGATTAATGAAGAGAAAGAGCATGTGGTTTTCATTCTTTGGGGAAGCTATGCAATTCGTAAAGGTGAGTTTATCGATCGCAACAAGCACTTGGTGTTGACATCGGTTCATCCATCTCCATTGTCTGCCAGTCGCGGATTTTTCGGAAATAAGCATTTTAGTAAAACCAACGATTTTCTGGTTGCACATCAACAAAAGCCAATAATCTGGTAGTTTACCGGGCAATTATTTTGGCCGATAAAATCCCGTGTCTCATAAATATCTGAAAATGTACATGTTAGGTAACTTTTTAGGTGGCGTGGGATATTCAATATATTCCGTTATCTTTACGGCCTTAATTTATTAGATGACATTTAACGATCTGGGAATCTGTGATTCCATAAAAAAAGCACTCGAAGAAGAGGGCTACAACAATCCGACTCCGATTCAGGAACAATCAATACCAAAATTGCTAAAAGGAAATGACTTGCTGGCT